>CALYAP010000039.1 GCA_944393575.1 uncultured Clostridia bacterium | reverse complement strand
TTATTCCCCGGCAATCATATTGCCCTGCCGCAGTAGAATGGTTCAAAAAAAGAGGGCAGTTTGCCGACAGAGGTGTCTCACCTCAACCGGGGGATATCATCTTTTTTGATGAAAACCGTAATGGTGTTTCTGACCATACCGGTTTAGTAATAGAAAATTTTGGCGATGGCTATATCACTACCGTGGAGGGTAATCGTGAAGATAAGGTGGCGCGCTACCGTTATCCATTGAATTATCAGGGTATTTTAGGTTATGGCTGCCCTGACTATCAAGGAGATGAAAAGCAGATGATTAAGGTTAAGAATCTCAATACCGGAGAAATTTTATCCTTTGAGGGGTTTTATCAGGAGGGGCATAATTATATCCTTTTGCGTGATGCGGAGAAATTGGCCCCAATCGTTATAGACTGGGATGAACAAGAACGGATCGCCACTGTACGGGCGAATTTCCGTGAGCAGTAAAAAGCGGCATTAGCCGCTAAAAAAGGAGGATTTTATGGCAACATATAAAGTAAATCCAGATGGCAAGGCGCCGGCCGGTCTTTCTGTCGGTGATTTGGTGGTTACCGGTGGAGGGACCTATTTGATCACCGGGTTTAAGAGTGGAGGCGGTTACCATAGCAAGCTGGTAGACCGGGAGACAACAACGTATAACTACCGGGGCAGCTATGCCCAGCCACCGCATTCTTACAACAATAGCAGTGGCAATAATTATTCAGGCAATCAAGCAACAACTAATCAATCAACTAATCAGCTGACAGGCAATAATATTGCTGGCACCATGAGTGAGCTGACTAATCAATATCTCCAGGCGCTCAATAATATGAACCAGAGTTCTTATCAGCCAAGCCAGCTGCCACAGATACAGACGCTTTCTTTTGATGATGCAGTCGCCATGGCCGAGCAGGTGATGGCGCCGCAATATCAGAGTGCCTATCAGCAGGCTGCGGTTAATGCCAGCCAGCGCTTAGACCAGGCCGGCTTATACAATACGGTTTACGGACAGGCCTTGGCAGCGGAAGCTGAGCGGGATGTGGCACGCGACCTTAATGCTGCTATTATGAGTGTAGCGCTGCAATTGACCGACGCCAGCGAAGAGCAGGCTAAAAATATGCTTGAATTAGCGGTGAAGGAGCGCCAGTTCGGTGCAAATTATAACGCTAATCAAAAAAGCGAGGCCTTGAAATATTTGGCCCAGCTCATTTCCTAGCGAGAACAGCATACCCTCCCTAAATAGGGAGGGTATGGTTCAATTGTATTTATTAGGTAAGGTTAGTCCAAATAGGCTAAACTATATATCGCAGCGTTTAATTATTACCGCCTAGTGGAACTTAATAATAGAGATTAACGTCTATCCTGATCGCTGCGGCTTTCCAGATAGCGTTCCAATTTATGCTTGACCCGCTGCAAGGCGTTATCAATGCTTTTGACATGGCGCCCCAGATCATTGGCTATTTCCTGATAGCTTTTGCCTTCAAGATAGAACATCAGTACTTTCCATTCTAGGGAGCTGAGGATCTCCGACATTTTGGCCTCGATATTATCGAATTCCTCTCTGGAGATGACTAGTTCTTCTGGATCGGTAATACGGGTGCCGGAGATGACGTCGAGCAGAGTACGGTCGGAATCTTCATCATAGATCGGCTTATTGAGCGAGATATAGGAATTGAGCGGGATATGCTTCTGCCGGGTAGCAGTCTTGATGGCGGTGATAATCTGCCTGGTAATGCATAGCTCGGCAAAGGCCCTGAAGGAGGAAAGCTTGTCCGCACGGAAATCACGGATAGCTTTGTAAAGGCCAATCATTCCTTCCTGGATGATATCTTCTTTATCAGCGCCGATCAAAAAGTAGGAACGTGCTTTAGCCCGCACAAAATTCTTATATTTATCGATGAGGAACTCTTGTGCCAGTGTATGGCCGCTATTAGCTAAAGCTACGATATCTTCGTCGCTCATAATGGAGAAATCATTGATATTATAATTTTCCAATGGCTCAAAAGTCATTAGTTACCTCGATGATGCTTAGAATAAAAAACGAATTTATCCCTTTAATTTAATAATTATATCCGAATAAGCGTCAAAAAGCAAGGAGGATAACGGTGAATTTATAGTGAAGCTGCAGCTCATTTGGCTGCAGCTTTTTTTAGTCTATTCATAATGGCCAGTCCTAAACCTTGCTCTGGGACAGTCTCTACCACGATGTTTTGTTCATCAGCGCTATCCGCATCACGGAGCGCAGCAAAAATGCTTTGTGCATATTGGTTAAAATTTCCATCAGCAAACAAGGCTTTGATGCGGCTAGGCGCTATCTTTTGGGCTAATAATTGCGTTGCGGTCTCCTGGCTGACCAAAAAAAGCGGGACATCCGCCAACCGTGCGGCAATCAGCATAGCCTCATCCGCATCCTGCGCCAGATATACCTGACCCCTGGGTGCATAATGACGGTATTTCATCCCCGGCGAGGCGGGTCTTTGGGCATCGCCGGCCTTAGGGAAGAGGCAATCTCCACATAACTCAGCCAACTCTTCGGCAGTAATTTTGCCCGGCCGCAACAGGAGCGGATACTGTCCACGGACATCGACTACTGTGCTCTCCAGACCGATCGTTACTGCACCTCCATCGAGAATCAAGGGAATTTTGCCCTGCATATCCTCTGCTACATGTGTTGCTGTAGTGGGGCTAGGACGTCCGGAGGTGTTGGCCGAAGGAGCGGCGATAGGTGTGGCAGATTCTGCTATCAAGGCTGCCGCGATCGGATTAGACGGCCAGCGGACCGCTACTGTTTCCAGTCCGGCAGTCACAACGTTAGGCACCAGCGGGTGCCGGGGCATGACCATGGTTAACGGACCTGGCCAGAAATGTTCAGCCAGCTTCTGAGCCATGGGGGTGAACTTGGCCAGCTGTTCGCCCATTTCCATGGAGCAGATATGGGCAATGAGTGGATTATCAGCAGGGCGGCCTTTGGCCGCAAAAATTTTCCCCACTGCAGCGGCGTTGAGCGCATCAGCACCCAGGCCATAGACCGTCTCGGTGGGGAAAGCAACCAGCTCACCAGCACGGATATAGACCCCGGCTTCAACCAAAGCCGCTTTTCCTGTTGATGATGCTGGATCAGTGATGTGATATATTTTAGTTTCCATTATTGATATCTGTACCTCTATTGGTAGCTACGTCTTTTTTAGCTGTGGTGGCAGCAGAATAGCGATCCGCGTTGGTGTCCCGTATAATCTTTGATCACTTCCAGTAACCGGAAACCAGCTTCACTCATAATGTCGGCTATTTCAGTGGCCTGATCGTAGCCATGCTCCATTAGCAGCAACCCATTGACATTAAGTAGTTTATCGCTGTCAGCCGCGAGCCGGCGGTAGAAATAGAGTCCGTCAGCTCCGCCATCAAGAGCGATTGCCGGCTCTCTGCGTACTTGCGGAGGCAGTGTAGGTAGCTCCATGCTGGGGATATAGGGCGGATTGCTGACGATCAGATCAAAGGTCAGCCCAGCTTCCAATAAGGGCGCTAATAAATCTCCTTTAAGAAAGGTGATCCTGTCTTCCAGCTGCAGCTGCTGGGCGTTATGGGCTGCCAGCGCCAGAGCCTCAGCAGAGATATCGACTGCCCATATTTTAGCATCTTGCAAGTGTGCTGCCAGCGCTAATGCATAGGCGCCGCAGCCAGTGCAAATATCTGCAATCAGCGGAGATTGCTTGTCCTGCATTAGTTGGATGGCCCGTTCGGCTACAACTTCGCTATCGCCGCGGGGAATCAGTGCCGAAGGGGTGCAGCTAAGAGTCAGTCCCATAAATTCGGTTTCGCCGATAATATATTGGAGTGGTTCGCCTGCTTTAAGCTGGGCGAGTTCATCAGCGATGGCCGCATCGTCTAATTCATCGTCGCGGTGTAAGGGCAGCTGGCTAAGGCCAATCGAGAGCTTATAGGCTAACAATATTCGTGCCATGGAGGCTGCTTCATTGGCCTCGATACCGGCTTGACATAATTCTTCAGTAATCTTTTTTTCTAATTGGCAGATTTTCATTATTCCTTTAACCTCGCAGCCTGATCGCTGGTAATCAAGGCGTCGATGATTTCATCGAGCTCGCCCTGGAGAATCCATTCTAATTTGTGTAATGTCAGTCCGATTCGATGGTCGGTTACCCGGCGTTCAGGGAAGTTGTAGGTGCGGATTCGCTCTGAACGGTCGCCGCTGCCAACCATGCTTTTACGGGCAGCAGCCTCTTCGCCAGCTGCTTCTTCCTGCATTTTTTCCAGAACTCTGGCTCGCAGAACGCGCATAGCTTTAGCTTTGTTCTTGATCTGTGATTTTTCGTCCTGGCAGGAAACAACGATTCCCGTAGGGATATGGGTGATGCGTACGGCGCTTTGGGTAGTATTGACGCATTGGCCGCCAGGACCAGTGGCGCAGAATAGATCGATGCGGATATCATTAGGATTGATTTCTACTTCGACTTCCTCGGCCTCCGGTAGAACCGCTACTGTGGCTGCACTGGTATGGATGCGGCCGGAGCTTTCGGTAGTAGGAACGCGCTGTACCCGGTGGACGCCGGATTCAAATTTGAGCCGGGAGTAGGCCCCCTTGCCTTCGATCAGCAGGATGATCTCTTTTAGTCCGCCGATATCGGTAAAATTGGCGTCCATGATTTCGATCCGCCAATGATGATTTTCAGCATAGTGACTATACATTTTATAGAGGTCATTGGCAAAGAGTGCGGCTTCCTCGCCCCCGGTACCGGCACGGATCTCTAGAATGACATTTTTGTTGTCATTAGGGTCTTTGGGCAGCAAGAGCACTTTCATCTGATGCTCCAGCTCTTCTTTTTTAGCTTTATTTTCTTCTATCTCCAGTTCGGCCAGCTCGGTCAGTTCAGGATCGCCTTTTTCGGCAATGATGGCCTCAGCATCTTTGATGGCGTTATCTGCTGCCATATATTCGCGGTAGGCCATAACCACATCCTCGATTTCCGCGCGGGCTTTGACATGTTTTTGCCATTCTGCTTGGTTGGCGATGATGGCTGGATCAGAAACCAATTCGGTTAGATGGTCATATTTTTCATTTAAAGCTGCTAATTTTTCAATCATGGTAATTCTCCTTAGAAGTTTTATTTTAATTATCAGTGATTAAGCTTCAGGGAGATCACCTAAGCATGTTCCGTGTCAGGATTGGGCGTAGAGAAGGCCGGATTATTTTCATCCACTGGTAATAGTTCTTCTTGGATAGAAGTGCCGTTGGAGGCCGCAGCAGTGTCTTCGGTGGGTTCAATGCCGAATTCCGGTACTGCCTTGAGGGCAGCGATGGCGACTGCCAGCTGGTCGAGATCTGGTTCACGAGTGGTCAGACGCTGCATGGCAAGACCAGGAGCAACTAAAGCCTTGACTAATTTGCTGTTGGGAAATTTCAGCGGCAGGCGGAAGAGCTCATAAGCCAGCCCTGCGATCAGCGGCAGCAGCACGATTTTAATCAAGATCCGGTATAGCGCAGTAGTCTGCCCAACAAAGGTGAAGATAATGATCATCAGGATCATCGCCATCAGCAGAAAGCTGGTGCCACAGCGGGTATGAATGCGTGAATATTGGCTGACGCTCTCTGGGGTCAGCTCGGCTCCAGCCTCAAAAGCATTGATTGTTTTATGCTCTGCTCCATGATAGGCAAAAAGCCGCTTAATGTCATTGAGGCGTGAGATCAGCGCTACATAGCCGATAAAAAGACCTGCCCTCACGACACCTTCGATCAGACTGCGGCCAAAATCACCTACATAGGGATGCAGCCAGGTGGCCAGGAAGACTGGCACGGCAATAAAGATGATGATCGCAAAAAGCAGTGAAACGATTACTGAGCCAGCTATATCCCATTTGCTGAGTTTCTCATCTTCAGTTTCGCCAGCTTGTGCTGCAGACCAGGTGAGATCTTTGACTCCGCTGATCAGCGAGTCGCAAAAAGCTGCCAATCCCCGCAACAACGGCGCTTTGAATGCTGGGTGGCGTTGAGTGATCGGAAGTTTATTTTCTATTTTATAGACGATTTCATTGTCTTCATTGCGGACAGCGATCGCCTTTCCCTTTGGTCCGGCCATCATGACGCCTTCGATAACGGCTTGCCCGCCATAACTTGGTTTAGTCATAAAAAATTCCTTTCGTTTAACTGGGCGCAAGTGGAAAGTCTATGCTCCCTTATAACAATATATTATATCATTACAAAAGTATCTTCGCAATATGTATAAAATGCTTAATGCCAGGTGATAATCATAAACATGAACCTTTTATTATAAAGAGGTGCTTGATATGGTTTCGCGAGGAGAGATTTATTTTGCGGAATTAAATCCGGTTCAGGGTTCAGAGCAAGGCGGTATCCGTCCAGTACTGATTATCCAAAACGATATCGGAAATACCTATAGCCCCACTACCATTATTTTAGCCATTACATCACAGATTAATAAGGCCCGACTGCCAACTCATGTCGCTGTCTCAGCCAAGGAAAGCGGCCTGCGGCGCGATTCAGTCATTTTAGCAGAGCAGATGCGTACCATCGATAAAAGCCGTCTGCGGCAGAAGGTGGCGGAGTTGAAACCGCCCACCATGTCTCGGATCGAGAATGCAGTTGCAGTAAGCATTGGCCTAGGTATGTAGCCTGGGTAAAAAAGTTGCATTTTATCTGCTATATAGGTATAATGGTGTAAGGATAAACCTAGCTTTTTGCTATGAATTTAGTTCCGCAAACCAATGCGGGCCGGCTGCCGGAGTATGGCGGTTTCAGCCGGCCCGCCTATCTCTACACTGTGGGGTGAATACATATGTCATTATGGTCGGATGCCAAAAATATTGCCCAGAAAGATCCGGCTGCCAAAGGTGTTTTTGAGGTTATTTTTCTTTATGCTGGTTTTCATGCTCTGTTCTGGCACCGACCAGCCCATTTTCTCTACCGTCACCGCTGGTTTACGCTAGCCCGGTTGATCTCTCAGGTGAGCCGTCATTTTACCGGCATCGAGATCCACCCCGGCGCTAAGATTGGCAAGAATCTTTTTATCGACCATGGAATGGGCGTGGTCATTGGCGAAACCGCAGAGATCGGCGATAATTGTACCATTTATCATGGCGTCACCCTGGGCGGTACTGGTAAGGATACTGGCAAACGACATCCCACCATCGGCAATAATGTCCTGATCGGCGCTGGTGCTAAAGTGCTGGGCCCCTTTAAGGTGGGAGATAATTCGATGATTGGCGCTAATTCCGTGGTGCTGCGTGAAGTGCCGCCGAATACGACAGTCACCGGCATCCCTGGCCGTATGGTGAAACAGGATCAGCGGCGTATTCCTTCGGCTGATCTGAACCAGATCAATCTTCCTGACCCTGTGATGAACGAGTTCAAGCGGCTTAATGAAGAGCTAGTTATGCTGCAACACCGTTGCGATGTCTTGGAAAAGGCAGCTAAAGAACAGTAAATTCCCCGCTTGATATCTTTAGTTTGATAAAACAGCCCCTCTTAATGGAGGGGCTGTTTTTTATTGTGCAAAATTCGTTTGATAATCGTTCAGGATTTCTTCTGTTGGATCGACACTCCAGTCTACTGAGGTCGGATCACCGTCCTCATCTTGGAAGATGGCTCCCCAGTCGTCATTTCGCAGAACAAAGATCACCGGCTCGGTTCTTTCCCCAGTAATTTCGCCTTCCTCATTCTCAATCGGAGTGGTGAGTGAATCTAGAGCAGCATAGTCATATCTGACATTGATGACGACATTGCCTTCGCTATCTACAAAGCCGTATTGGTCATTGCTTTTGACTCTGATGATCGGCCAGTCAGCCTCATAGGTGTAAAGCTCTAGGTCATCCCAGCGTGGGTAAATAATGATATTGCCCTGTTGGTCTGTGGCGCCATAGACGCCGTCCCGGCTCACCTTGACCAGATCATTACTGATCTTGCCCTGCTCATTCTTTTCGATCTCAACTGTATCCCAGCTCTCTTCTGAAAGCAGCTCTTGGTTGAGATCATAGAACCGCCATTGCCCGTCCTGCTTGAGGATACAGGAATGCGGCAGCAGAATGATACCCTCGTATAAAGGCTCAAAGATAACATTGCCAGAAGAATCGACCATTCCCATCTGACCTTCGGTGCCGGTAATATAATATTGCTTGTATATATGAAGGGTAGTATCGCTGTCCTCTAGCTGCTCTTCATAGTAAAGGATATAACTGTTTCCGTAATCCTCCTGGATAACTTCATCTTCCTCTCCTTGGAAAAAGGAATTGACCATATCTTCACTATTACGGAAAAAGTCAAAGGTTGCATTGACAAAGCCCTGCATACCAAAGATGCACAGGGCTGCTACCCCGCAGATTGCCAAGCGCAGCAAAGTCAGTAGCGTTTGCCCTTCGCTTTTCTTGATTTCCAAATTTGCGCCCCCCTCATCAAGCTTATTTTAGCATAAGTTGCCAAATTGGCCAACACCTTTATGCGCTGGAGAGGAATAATTTTTTCCATCTCTTTTTATTATGGTTTAGGACGCCATAAATATATGGTATAATTATCATAAATTGTTGATAATATAGATGGCAAATATTGTCTTATCCGCTCTGGATGTCGCAGTAGGAGAAATAGTGTCAATAAATTTAATAAAAACTTTAGATATTGAAAGAAGGTAACTAAATGGAGCAACAGAATTATAACCAAGAGCAGACTTCCGCGCCGCCGGTAACAACGTCCGGCTCGTATTATAATCAGCCGCGCAAACGAGTTCCCTGGCCGTGGATCCTTCTCGGTGTGGTGCTTTTGGTGGTAATTCTTGGCTTTTGCGGTGTTTTTAGCGGCAGTGATGACGCAGATACCGTCTATTATAATGAGCCGCATATCGCCCGCATTTTTGTTGAGGGTACCATCGCCAGCGCTTATTCCGGTGATTATGATCATAGCTTTTTGCTCAACACCATCGATGATCTGATCTATGATCCGGAGAATGTCGCGCTGATTGTCTATGCGGATACGCCGGGTGGTGAGCTGCTCGCCAGCGATGAATTAGCGCAGAAGATTCTCGAGTATAAGCAGTCTACCGGCCGTCCAGTCTATGTGTATGGGCATAATACTATGGCTTCAGGCGGCTATTGGATCGCCTGTGCCGGTGATTGGGTGACTGCCAATAGGTACTGCATCACCGGCAGTATCGGCGTCACCTATGGCTCGATGATCGACCTTTCCGGTTTTTTGGAGCGCTATGGCATCAGGGTCAATACCATCGATAGCGGGCTGCAAAAATCGATGGGCAGTCCTTTGGAGGAGATGACTGATGAGACCAGGGCGATCCTCCAGGGGATAATCGATGAATATTACGGCTATTTCGTCGATTGGGTCAGCGTTAGCCGCGGCATTGCTGTTGACGATGTGATCGCCCTGGCTGACGGACGCATCTATTCGGCAACCCAGGCGCTGGATCTGGGGTTGATCGACCAGGTCGGCACCTATGATGATACGCTGATGGCGCTCTATGATGAGCTGGGCGCTTATTATCCGGTGCAGGATTATTTTTCCAGCTCCTCGCTGAGTATTTTTGACCAGCTGGAACTATTGATCGAAAGCCAGGGCGGGGAAGCGTCAGCCATTTTGGAGCTGCTGCCGCCATCTGGCCCGCTGGCCTATTATCAGGGAATGTAACGCCAAAAAGACTGGTTAGCGGTTTGGCGTAGAAAGTTCAGCGGAAAATCAGATAAGGGGTGGAAGATTTTTAGGTCTCAAAGTTGTATATATGATATATGCTTATTCCCAGGAGATGTTTGTAACAAAACGGTATGAATAAGTGTATAAACTTATGGAGAAAGGGTTTGGGAGGAATTTATAATGAAAAAGTCACTTTTGATCTTGTTGGTTGCTTCAATGTTCTTTGTTTTCGCTGCCTGCAACAATGCTGCAGATCCTAATGCCAATACCGATGATGATGTGCAGAAAGCCGATGATCCGGAAGCCCCGATCATCGAAGAAGTGCTGGGCGATCCTGCTGAGCTGGAAGAACAGCTAGGTATCATCATCAATATGCCGGAAGAGTATCCTGTGTCCCGTTATGCTGTCATTAATGAGAATCAGGCTCAGGTAGAGTTCTATGTCGGCTCCGATCTGGTTCTGGGCCGCGTGGCTAAAGGTAATGTCGAGAATATGAGCGAGGTCACCGCAACCTTTGACCATGATGAGACTGTTGATCTCAACGGCCTCTCTGTCCGTCTGCGCTATGATGATCCCGAGAACACTTCTAATAATACTCTAGGTGTCGCTGATGCCTATGATGCAGAAAATGATGTCACCTATATGGTCAGCTTGCTTAATAACGGCACTCAGGAAAATCTCATGACTGCTATGCAGGCACTGGTAGATAACACCACCTTTAGCGATGCTACTGCCCCGGCTGGTGATGACGCCAATACCGGCGATAATGCTGATGCTAATGCCGAAGGTTAATTAATAGAAGCTTGACAAGACCATTATACGGTTGTATAATGGTCTTGTCCTTTTTTTATGCTATCAGGTTTTTCGGCAAAAAATTTTCTTCTTAAAAGATGATAAAGATGGAACAAATGGGCTCCACGTGGCGTCTGATAAAGCACAGGACTTGGGTCAAGCGATAAAAGACCAGCCTTAGCCCATCACGATAAATTTAAAAGACCTAAAATATTAAAAAATAATTAAATTTCGCAAAAAATGCTAATTATGGATTGACATTAGTATTTTCTTATGGTACATTTCTAGTGTACTATATGTCTTAGTACACTATTTAGTCCGCTGAGTGTATCGGCCTATGGAAAATTTAGCATTACATATGTCGCTATGAGAGCTTAGCGGTGATGGTTGATCGGTTACAAGGTTCCAGTAATTATAAAAAAATTTATTGCAGGAATAAAGGAGGGTTTATTTATGAAGAAAAAGTTTCTAGTTGTTTTGCT
>CALYAP010000038.1 GCA_944393575.1 uncultured Clostridia bacterium | reverse complement strand
CCAGATATCTGGACCATTTCTTAGTATCCGTCCCAAATTTGTTATATTTTAGTAGAGATATTATATAATTATACTCTGATTTTCTCTTTTTTGCAATATCTAGAAATAGCTACTTTTAACCAAAAATTTTTGCTAAAAAAGCGGCTCTTCTGGCAAAGAACCGCTAAAATATCCACCCTACTTCCCTTATTCTCTAACCATACAAAAGGCCAAACCAGCTTATTCTCTCACCACTAAAGATAAGCTGGTCGAGGCTAACTCCTCGCCTGCTTCATTGACCAAAGCCAAAGTCCCACCATCAGTAGCAAAACGCCATACCAGGCTAATATCCGTTAGCTGATCGGTTTTAATCAGCGCTTGCAAATCGTGATCCGCACGCAACAAGACGCCACCATCATCAGCGGGAAGATAAGCCAAATCCTCATTCTGACAAGGCAAATAGATCAATATATATTGGTCTGCCCCGTATTTAAGCAGAGAAAGGCTCTCTCCATAACGATCAGGGCTATCGAAAACTACCGAAATGAAGAGGGCTGCCCCATCTTCATAAGCCGCTACCAGACATGGTCCAGCAGCATCAGTAGTGCCCGTTTTCACCCCAACAATATGCTCATCCTGCCATAACAATTTGTTAGTATTTTTATAGTATCGGTAACTGGAGGCCTCGCCGATTTCCACATACTTGCTGCCAACTATCTCAGCAAAAAAATCATTCTGCATCGCATAGGCAGTGAGAGATGCTAAATCTGCGGCACTCATCTGATGGTTCGGATCAGGCAAGCCATTAGTATTTGTCATATGTACGCTATACGCGCCCAAGACAGCAGCTTTCATATTCATCCAATGAACGAAAAGCTGCTCGCTACCTGCCACTATCTCCCCTATCGCATAGCAAGCGTCATTACCCGAATGGACTAATGCCCCCTTAAGCAAATCTTCAAGGGAGAGAATCTCACCGGCACGCAAATATAAACTCGACTCCTCTACTGCCGCAGCTTCAGCGCTGATTAAGCGCGGCTTATCCAAGTCTGCCTGCATATCTAAAGCCAAAAGTGCCGTAAGAATCTTGGTAGTGGAAGCCGGCGGCAATGCGCTATCCTCATTAACACCAAAGATAATCTCTCCGGTATGCGCCTCTATCAATACCGAAGCTGCAGCCTGGGGATTGGCCACCACCCCTGCGATAACGTCATCGCTATTCGTAACAGTTTCATCATCAGCTAAGGCTTTTGCTGTAGGGCATATAATTAATGCCACCAATAAAAAGAATAAACTACAAACCGAGATTAGACGATACTGTAACAAAGTTATATCCTTCCTCTTTTAGATCATCGATAATAGTTGGCAAGGCCTCTACCGTTGAGGCTGTAGGATGGGCAAGAATAATGGCTCCGCCATGGATCTTGCTCTCCACTCGTTCAATGATAGTCGCAGCATCAGGCTTCTGCCAATCAATAGTATCGACGCTCCACAAAATAGTATCATATCCTAGATTATCTGCTGCTTCCAGCACATGTGCTTCGCATTCTCCAGATGGCGGTGCATAGAGAGTAGTGGTGACTCCGGTGGCAGCTTTGATAGACTGCTCTGTGCGCTGAATCTCATCAGTAATCTCCTCCTGACTAGAGGCGTTAGGACTAGTGTGGCTATAACCATGATTACCGATCTCATGACCTGCAGCAGCAATATCCGCAGCAAGCTCGGGATTGTTATCCGCCCAACGGCCAGTAAGGAAAAAGGTTACTACGATGCCCTCATCAGCAAATGTCTCTAGCATATCCGGGATATATTCCTCTCCCCAATCCACATTGATACCCAATGATATACAGGAAGATTCTTCAGCGCCGCTACGGTATGGCTCAGGGGTCTGGACTTCAGCAGTTGTTTCCTCAGCATCTGGCAAGACCAGACTTACCCCTAAAGCGACTAGACAGACCGCCAGCAGCCCACAGCCGATAGCTAGCCATATCTTCTTTCCCAAGAACAATACTTTCATTTTTTATCAGCCTCTTTCTTTCTTGAACTGAGACCGCCATTGTCGCCATAAGGCGAATCTTGGGTCTGCTTTTTATAGCATATGAGGCTGCTCTTCAGAATAGAATAGGCTATCATCAACAGGGGGTATTATTATGAAAGCGGCTTTTATTCGTTTGCCCCGTGGGCTAATTATGATCGCTATTGTTCTTCTTTTTCTGGCCATACTATTTTGTGTTCGGGCCTTCATTATTAATAATTCAGCTGCCGATGCGATGGCACCAGCTCTTTTTGGCAAATCAGTAGTTATTGATCCCGGGCACGGAGGCTGGGATCCTGGCATGAAGGGCTCATCAGGCAGTATAGAAGCAACAGTCAATCTAGAGATAGCCCAAAAGCTGGCAGAATATTGCCGTCAGGCCGGCGCCTTTGTCAGCATGACCAGAGAAACCGACAATGCCCTGGGAGATACCAAAGCAGAAGATATGGCTGCCCGGGTAGACTTGACCGAAGAAGCAGACGCTGATATTTTTATCAGCATCCACTGCAATAGTTTTCCTGGGCAAAGGGGAGCTCAGGTCTTCTATGAGTCTGGAAATGAAGAAGGACAGGCGCTGGCAGAGGCCATTCAAGCCAGTATTAAAGAGCAGCTAAATAATACTGAACGGAGTGCTATGGCGCATGCCGATGCTTACCTATTGCATCAAATCTCTGGCCCAGCAGTTATCTGTGAAACAGGCTTTCTATCGCATAGCGAAGAGGAAGCATCATTGACGGACAATGAGTACCAATGGGATATGGCCTGGGCTATCTTTACCGGCTTAGTGGAATATCTTAATGAGGGCAGCCAACAAGAGACTGCTTGAACTTAATATTGCAGACAGGTGACAACAAACCGGACAGTGGTAGCTGTCCGGTTTGGAGGGGAAGGGGAGAATTTTCTAATAGGACAAACCTATAATTAGAAAAGACTCCTGGGGAGATAGCTTTATTTATTTCATCACTCCGGTAAAAATTATTACCTTAGACTGCATATATTCCTGCAGAGTATCAATGGCGCCTTCTCTACCGATACCGGACATCTTATAACCGCCAAAAGGAGCATAAACAGAACGCTTGGTACCAGAGCCATTCAAACAACAAGTTCCCGATTTGATATCTCTAGCTGCACGGATAGCTGTCTGGATATCATCAGTGATTACCCCCGAAGAAAGTCCATAGATAGTATTATTAGCAATAGCAATCGCTTCCTCATAGGATTCAAACCCAATAATGGGGAAGACCGGGCCAAAGACCTCCATATCCTTAGCGATATCCATTTCCGGGGTTACCTCATCTAATACGGTTATTTCCATAAAAGCCCCTTCACGCTTGCCACCCATGATACATTTAGCGCCTTGCGATACCGTATGAGCCACTTGTTCTTCAACGGTTTGGGCCGCTTGTTCGCTAACTAAAACGCTGAATTCAGCCTTGGGATCGTCAGTAGTCCCCACCCGAATACGGGAAAGACGTTCACAGAGTTTGCTAATAAATTCTTCTTTGATGCTGTTATGAACGATAAACCGTTTACTGGCAGTACACACCTGGCCGGAATGGCGAATGCGTCCGTCAACAGCTTTCTCTACAGCCAATTCAACATCACAGTCCGGGAAAACGATCATTGGGTCATTACCGCCTAATTCTAAATGCATATGTTTGAGATTGACACAAGAATTGCGTTGCAAATCCATACCAGCCTCAGTACTGCCGGTAAAAGAAATAGCGGCAATATCGGTGCTAGAAGCAAGCTTAGTTCCGATCATCCGCCCAGAACCAGTCAAACAGCTCACCGCTTTTTTAGGCACGCCTGCTTCTACTAGCATTCCCGCCATCAAGATGGTACCCATAGGTGTTTCAGAAGCGGGTTTGCAGATAATACTATTACCACCACATAAAGCAGGTGCTATCTTATGGGCAGCTAATGATACAGGAAAATTATAAGGACAAATGCTGACTACCACACCCAGCGGCTCGTGGATAGTGATAACCAGATCTCCCTGCACCCTAGGGGCACTGTCTACCGGGAAAACCCGGCCGCAAAAAGTATGAGCAGCAGCAATATAAGCACGGAAAGTCTCGATAGCACCCTTGATCTCTGTCCGTGCGGTACTAATCACCTTCCCTGCTTCGGCACTGGTTACTTGGGCCAACTCCTCCTGACGCATTTCCATCAAGGAAACAAAATTATTCATGATATCCATCCGTTGAAACAGGGGCAGGGCAAACCACTCTTCTTGTCCAGCCACAGCTGCGGCAATAGCAGCATCAACATCGCTTTCAGTAGCAGAAGGAACAGTGCCGATCAATTGTCTGGTACAGGGATTATAATTTTCGATCACAGCTCCATCTGCTGCATCAACAAACTCCCCACCAATAATCATCTTCATATCGCGTTTAATATCCATTCATTTTCTCCTCGATATTTTCTTTAACATCATTGAGTTCTTGCTTCCACTGAGGCCAATACTGTATTAGTTTGACAATAGTTGTCACTTGATTCTTATATTATAAATGACATATTATTCTTGGTCAAGAATAATATGTTTGAGCAAAAATAAAAGATAATTCGCACAAATCAGCCAACAAAAAAACAGCCACCCTTGAAGGGTGGCTGTAGCATAAAGCATAAAAGTTAACGTTTGGAGAACTGGCTCGCTTTACGGGCTTTCTTCAAACCATATTTACGACGCTCTTTCATTCTTGGGTCACGAGTCATGAAACCGGCTTTTTTGAGTGCAGGGCGCAGCTCAGGATCAGCCTGAACCAAAGCACGGGCTATACCGTGGCGTACAGCGCCGGCCTGACCGGTGCTGCCGCCGCCCATGACAGTGGCGGTAACGTCATATTTATCAAGAGTGGAGGTAAGCTCCAGCGGTTGTCTAACAATCATTTCCAGAGTTTTCTTGCCGAAATACTCGCCAAGATCTCTTTTGTTGACTGCGAAATTACCATTACCAGGGGTAAGCCATACTTTGGCTACCGCGTTTTTTCTTCTACCGGTTCCGTAGAATTTCGTTGCATCAGCCACTTAGATTTCCTCCTTCTCCTAGAATTCCCAGATCTCTGGCTTCTGCGCGGCATGTGGATGCTCACTACCGGCATAAACCTTAAGCTTCTTAGCAGTAGCACGGCCCAAACTATTATGAGGCAACATACCTTTTACTGCTTTTTCAACAGCAAGCACTGGTTTTTTAGCCATCAAATCTTTGTATTTTACTTCTTTTAATCCACCCGGATAACCGGAATGATGATAATACATTTTTTGGTCTAATTTTTTACCGGTCAGAATTGCCTGATCAGCATTGATAATAATAACAAAATCGCCGGTATCGATATGGGGTGTGAATATCGGTTTATGCTTACCACGCAAAATACGTGCAGCCTCGCTAGCGGTGCGACCCAAAGGTCTGCCAGCAGCGTCGATGATATACCACTTTCTCTCGATTTCGGCGGGCTTGGCCATGAAAGTACCCAAGGTTATTCCCTCCTTAAATCATCAACCAGAAAATTCTCGAACGCCTGTTGCCAACGGGGCAGAAGTCAATAGACGTACTTTTATATTATATAAGCAGCTTCAGCCGTTGTCAAGACAAAAAGTTAAAATAAATCTTCGTTAATTTATCGTCATTCAGCAGCATACCAAATATAATCCAGAAACAATCCCCTAGCGGGAGCAGGAGGGATATTGTCGTGCCGTGCTCCGCTCAAAAATTCAGCCATTGCTTCAGGTGGCAGCTCGCCTTTACCGACAGCAACTAAACGGCCAACAATAATCCGCACC
Source organism: uncultured Clostridia bacterium (assembly GCA_944393575.1). GTDB lineage: Bacteria > Bacillota > Dehalobacteriia > UBA4068 > UBA4068 > HGM13862. Next base: position 18,504 of record CALYAP010000038.1, on the reverse strand, counting down.
ATTTTATAGAGAAAGCCATTGCCAGTGACTTCGATCACTAGCGGATCGCATAGTTCCTGCCAGGGGAAAAAAACGTCCCTAGACTGAGGCGGCTGATATACTTGCAAACTATATATCTCGCGAACAAAATCAATCACTGAGGTTTTGGCTAAGGTATAGTGCCGAAAGTCATGGCGACCGACCAAAGATTGAGCGCTATTGCTCATTACATCCAGATTCAACTTGCTATCAAGCTGCCAACTATAATTAGCCGCAAAAGGGGAGCAGCGCCGCCCTTGCTCAATTAAATAGCGGTAGCGTTTTTTATGCGGTGAGAACCGGGCATGAAATTCCGGCGTTACTTCAATGGCAGAGATAATCCTGATGCTAGACGGCAAAATATTATTTAAAATATCCGCCAGCTTATCGATGGGTAATGGCTTATCGCAAAAAAAATTTGCAACCTGGCCAATGGCATGGACTCCGGCATCAGTCCGCCCTGCGCCATGAATTACAACTTTATGGTCCAACAGTGCGGAGAGAGCATCTTCAATCTGCTGCTGAATGCTCTTCCCATGGTGCGCAGGCTGACGCTGCCAGCCAACAAAGCCGCTGCCATCATAAGCTATTGTCAATTTGATATTGCGCTCCATAGCATCTCCTAAATAGTCCGGCTGAGGATCGAGCCGGCAAAAATCAGCACAAAGAAAATCATTACCAAAGTATCGCATTTTCGCCAAGGGGCGATCTTCCATTTAGTTCGTCCCTCGCCGCCGCGGTAGCACTTAGCCTCCATAGCGTCGGCCATATCCTCGGCGCGGCGGAAAGCAGAAACAAACAGCGGGATCAACATCGGGATCAGGGCTTTCATCCGTTTGAAAATATTACCCTTGGTAATGCCCGCTCCTCTGGCACGCTGTGCCAAGATAATACGGTCAAACTCTTCTAAGATAGTTGGGATAAATCGCAGAGCAATCGACATCACCATCGCGATCTCATGAGCTGGTACACCGATCCGCCGCAGTGGATTCAATAGCCCCTCTAATCCGTCAGTAAGGTCAATCGGCGTTGTGGTCAACGTCAGCAATGAAGCAAACAGCACCAGCAATAACAAGCGCAAGCCCATCGCCAGGCCATAGATGATCCCTTCTAAGGAGATGGAAATGAAGCTCCAAGTCCAAATAGGTTCACCAGGATAGACAAAGACATTGAGCACAAAGGTAAGCAGGGCAAAAAAGGTAATGATCTTTAATCCCCGCCATACAGCTTTAAATGGCACCCGGGAAATGATCACTGCAGCGATAGCTAAAACCGTCAGCGCGCCCCAACCAATCCAATTATTGACGACAAAAATAGCTATCATATAAATTAAGGTCACCAAAAGTTTGGCCTTGGCATTGAGACGATGAATTGGTGAATCTACCGGATAATATTGACCAATCAGCAGACGTTCCTTAATCAGCACTATCACCCCCTAAATAGGCAATAAGCTCATTAAAAGCTCCTGCTACGGTCACCGCTTTTCCTGGGATAGGTACACCTTTAGCCTTCAGTTCACGCACCAGACGGGCAGCATGTGGGATTTCCAGCCCTGATGCAGCTAACTGATCTTCACAAGAGAAAATATCGGCAGTATCCCCATCAAGAATTATTCTTCCCTGCTCCAGGACAATGACACGGCGGGCTAATTCCGCTACCTCAGACATATCATGTGAGATCCAGATTACTGTTTTTCCCTGCTGATTTAAAGAAGAAATCAGCGCTTTCATCCATTTTTTACCCACAGCATCCAGGCCAGCAGTCGGTTCGTCAAGAATAACTATGCCTGGGTCTATAGCCAACAAGCTAGCAATACAGACGCGGCGTTTTTGCCCACCAGAAAGCTCGAAGGGGCTGCTATACCAATACTGATCAGGGTCCAGGCCAACCGTCTCCAAAGACTGGCGCACTTTAATAGGCAAATAATCCTCCGCGACACCGGCATTGCGGGCGCCGAAAGCAACTTCTTCAAAAACATTTTGAGCAAACAACTGGTGTTCTGGATATTGAAAAACCAGACCGACCTCGCGGAATAATTGCTCAGGAGGGATATTTCCATCGCCAATCGTTACAGTGCCACTACCAGGAACAAATAGGCCGGCTAAAAGTAAGGCCAAAGTGCTTTTTCCTGAGCCGCCATGACCGATAATAGCAATTAGCTCTCCAGCATCAACAGCAAGGTTGATATCATATAGCGCCTGATGAGAATTGATCGTTCCCGGCTGATAGGTATATGAGCAGTTTTTGATCTCTATCTGGCGCATAAAATTTTCTCCATCAATTGCTGCGAATCGACTATCCCAGCAAACTGATTATATCCAGCCTTAGTTAGCATACCTGCCAGCTGACTGATTTGCGGCAAATCAAGCCCCATTGATAGCAGCCAGTCCTGATCAGCAAAAATCTCCACTGGAGTCCCCTGACGGGCAATTTTGCCCTGGTCAAGAACGATTATTCGCTCACTTAACAGCGCTTCTTCCATGATATTGGTGATATAGATAATCGCCATGCCTAACTCACTATGCAAAAATTGGAGGCTATCCAATACTGTACGGCGCATCTGTGGATCGAGCATTGAAGTCGGTTCATCCAGAACTAGATATTTACTGGCCATTGCCAAAGCACCGGCCAAGGCAACCCGCTGCTTTTCTCCGCCAGAAAGTAGGTGAGGAGCCTTATCACGAATCTTTTGCAAATGCATCAGATCTAAAGCCCGTTCCACCCTCTTAGTAATTTCCTCGCGGGGATAGCCAAGATTCTCTGGGCCAAAAGCAATATCATCCGCTACTGAAGTAGCGATAAATTGATTTTCCGGGTTCTGAAAGACAAAGGCCACTTTTTCCCGCACTTGCCATAATTGTTCTGGCTCGGTAGTAGACAATCCATCAACACTCACTTCTCCGGAAGATGGCAGCAATAAGCCGTTTAACATCCTGGCCAGGGTACTTTTACCACTACCATTACGCCCCAAAATGGTCAGCCACTCCCCTTCCTGAATATCCAGGTTAATCCCTTTGAGGATAGGCGGTTTCTCTTTATCATAATGGAATTCTAACTCTCTTATTTCGATCATCAATAACTCCATAATCACAAAAAGGGGCGGGTTTACGCCCGCCCCTTTGCAGAGTATCAGTATTAAACCATTTGGATGCGAGCCATCTGAGCAGCATCGCCACGTCTCTGGTCGAGACGAATGATGCGGGTATAGCCGCCCTGGCGGTCTGCATACTTCTCAGCGATCTCGTTAAAAAGCTTAGTGGCAACATCTTCCTCTGTCAGATAAGCCAAAACTCTGCGGCGGGAAGCCAGGTCGCCTTTTTTAGCCAAAGTGATCATCTTTTCCGTTACGGAAACGATCTCCTTAGCACGAGGCTCAGTAGTATCTATCTGACCGTTTTTAAGCAGGGAGGTAGTGGCATTACGCAGCATAGCACGGCGATGCGCACTTTTGACCCCGAGTTTACGGTATCCCATGTTCTTTCCTCCTATTCTTCACTCTTTTTCAAAGATAAGCCTAATTCATTCAGTTTAGCCACGACTTCCTCTAAGGATTTGCGGCCCATATTACGAACTTTCATCATCTCTTCTTCGGTCTTATTGGATAGCTCCTGAGCGGTATGGATACCAGCACGTTTGAGGCAGTTATAAGAACGAACAGAGAGATCAAGTTCCTCAATGGTCATTTCTAACAGCTTATCTTTTTTACTATCTTCTTTTTCAATCAGAGCGACTTCCTGAGGCACACTTTCCGTCAGGCCGATAAAGAGGTTCAAATAATCACTCAAAATCTGAGCTGAACTAGAAATAGCTTCATCAGGAGCAATAGTTTTATCAGTCAGGACGTCAATGGTCAATTTATCATAGTCAGTCTGCTGTCCGACACGGGTGTCCTCAACAGTAAAATTAACCTTGATGACCGGGGAGAAGAGGCTGTCGATCGGGATCAAGCCAATTGGCTGATCATCACGCTTGTTTTTATCAGCGCTCACATAACCACGGCCTTTACAGATAGAGATTTCCATATGAAGCACGCCATCAGATTCTAAAGTGGCAATATAATGATCGGGGTTGAGAATCTCTACGTCCTGGTCAGTAATAATATCAGAAGCATAAACCACACCTTCGCCTTTAGCATCGACGATGATGGTTCTAGGTTCATCCGTGTGCATTTTTATGGACAAACCCTTGAGATTAAGGATAATATCAGCAATATCCTCTACTACGCCGGGAGCAGTTGAAAATTCATGAAGGATGCCATCGATTTTGACTGCAGTTACCGCAGCCCCAGGAAGAGAAGATAACAGTACTCTCCGCAAGGCATTGCCCAAGGTGATACCATAGCCTCTTTCCAGTGGTTCAATGACGAATCTACCGAAAGAATTATCTTCAGCCTTTTCAACACATTGAATATTGGGTTTTTCTATACCAAACATTTGACCCCTCCTTGACTTAATCGCATCTTTTTGCATTGAGTAGGGTTCGGAGTGGCTTATCTATTGTACAGCTCGATGATCAGCTGTTCGTTGATCGGCATATCGATATCTTCACGAGTAGGCATAGCGATAACCTTACCAACAAGATTGTCCTTATCTAAATCAAGCCATGCAGGGGGATTACGATGTGCGATAGCCGCAGCGATGGCTTCGAATTTTGGAGATTTACGGCTTCCCTCTTTGATGGAGATAACCTGACCTTCTTTAACAAGGAAAGAAGGAATATTGACCTTTTTACCATTAACAGTGAAATGGCCGTGACGTACTAACTGACGGGCATCAACGCGGGAGCTAGCCATACCAAGACGGTAGACTACATTGTCCAAACGGCGCTCTAAAAGACTGAGTAAGTTGGAACCGGTAACGCCCTGCATTCTGGAAGCCTTATCATAATAAATACGGAACTGATTTTCCTGAAGTCCGTAAATTCTTTTAACTTTCTGTTTTTCTCTCAGCTGCAAGCCATATTCAGAAACTTTTTTCCGGGAGGTGCCATGCTGTCCTGGAGCACTCTGTTTGTTGACAAAAGCGCATTTATCAGAATAGCAACGGTCGCCCTTTAAATAGAGTTTCATCCCTTCGCGACGGCAAAGGCGGCAAACAGCACCTGTATATCTTGCCATTTATATTTACCTCCTAGACTCTTCTTCTTTTAGGCGGACGGCAGCCATTGTGTGGGATGGGGGTGACATCCTTAATCAAGCTGACTTCCAAACCAGCAGCCTGCAGGGCACGGATAGCGGCTTCACGGCCGGAACCAGGACCCTTAACCAAACATTCTACCTGACGCATCCCATGCTCCATAGCGTCCTTAGCTGCCATCTCAGCAGCCATCTGCGCTGCATAAGGAGTGCTCTTTCTGGAACCTTTGAAGCCCTGAGCTCCAGCAGAAGACCAGGAGATAGCATTACCAAATTTATCAGTGATGGTAACAACAGTGTTATTAAAAGTAGACTGAATATGAGCTACGCCCAATTCCACGTTCTTTTTTTCTTTTCTTCTACGAGTTTGTCTGCGAGCCAATCTGATGACCTCCCTTCCTTATTTCTTTCTCTTGGCGCCCACGGTACGTTTGGGGCCTTTGCGGGTACGGGCATTAGTCTTAGTTTTCTGACCACGAACCGGCAGGCCGCGACGATGACGGATACCGCGATAACAACCTATTTCCGAGAGCCTTTTAATATTGAGAGCTACTTCACGTCTGAGATCCCCTTCGACCTGATAGTTATTAGCGAGGATATCGCGGATCCGGCCTACTTCATCTTCGGTCAAATCCTTAACGCGAGTATCGGGATTGATCCCTGCCTCACTCAATATTTTCTGGGAAGTTTTCAGGCCTATACCATAAATATAAGTCAGCCCGATCTCAACTCTTTTTTCTCTGGGCAGGTCAACACCAGCAATACGAGCCATTATTTTAACACCTCCGTTTAATTATCCTTGAACCTGTTTATGCTTGGTATTAGGGCAGATGACCATTACTTTGCCCCTTCTTTTGATGATTTTGCACTTTTCGCAAATCGGCTTAACAGAAGCTCTTACCTTCATGCTTAGCACTCCTTTCAAACATTTCACCATAGCACTAGGACACCTACTCAGCATCCTTTGGGGTTATCTTGAATTATTTATATCTGTAGGTTATACGGCCCCTTTTCAGATCATAAGGGCTCAATTCCACTGTCACCTTATCCCCTGGAAGGATACGGATATAATTAGTGCGTATCTTTCCTGAGATATGCGCTAAGATACGGTGTCCGTTCGCCAGTTCAACGGTAAACATCGCATTCGGCAATGGTTCGATGACAACGCCGTCAATTTCGATTGCATCTTCTTTTGACATTTATTCGCCCTCCTTCATCAATTCTGCCATAGCAGCGCGGATTTCCAAATCACTCGGCAGTTCTCCATTCTTTTTGTTCATTAGGTCAGCCGCTACCTTATGAACAATTTGAACATGGCGGATATTCTTTTTCTTGGGGTTAGCGATAGTTCTTTTTTGTCCATCTGCAAGATAAAGAATATCTGCTGCACGAGCCAGAACCAGATAATACCGGCCTTTATCACGTCCTGACTTCGAGCGAACCAATCGGCCTATCATTTCGCTGTCGTAAGAGGATAAGACAGCGGCAACGAAAGCACCATAATCAGGGTATTGTTTTTTCTTCATATGGCTATCCTTGGCTGGTAATTCCCGGCGCTATGGATCTGGGCCGTGGAAATATCATTGTTAGTTAGCTCCAATTTTGTCCCAATGCCTCGCCTAATTGTGTCGTAACTTCATTAATAGGCAAATCGCCGTTGATGGTATGCAGAATACCCTTTTGCTCATAATATTCGATCAGAGGAGCGGTCTGAGCTTCATATACTTCCAAACGGCTTTTAACGGTTTCTTCTTTATCATCATCACGTTGATAAAGCTCGCCGCCACAAGCATCGCAAACATTTTCCACTTCTGGAGCATTATAAAGCAGATGATAGATTGTACCGCAATTACGACACATTCTTCTACCGGTCAACCGGTCTATAAGACGATCCAAGGGAACACTTATATTCAAAACAGCGTCCAGATTAGAGGACATCTCCTCCATCAGGTTATCTAATGCTTCAGCCTGAGGAAGAGTACGAGGGAAACCATCTAGCAAAAATCCCTCACGGCAATCACTCATTGAGATGCGGTCTCTGATGATGCCGACAGTAACGATATCAGGGACCAACTGCCCTTTATCCATATAAGATTTAGCTTCTTTACCAAGCTCAGTACCATTGCTGATAGCAGCACGGAACATATCGCCTGTAGAAATATGTGGAACTAACAGCTTCTTTACTAAAATGTCTGCCTGGGTACCTTTGCCCGCTCCGGGCGGTCCGAGTAAGACTATTTTCATAATATCCTCCTTCACCGGGACAACGCCGCCGGCAACGATACCGGCGGCAGATGTCGCCTTAAGTGCTAATAACAGCTATTTCATAAAGCCTTGGTAATGGCGCATCAGCAAATGTGATTCGATTTGTTTCATCGTATCCAAGGCCACACCAACGGCGATCAGCAACGAAGTGCCTCCGAAATAGAGATTCATGCCAGTGATTCCCATAAAAATGGAAGGCAGCAGCGCAATAATGGTCAGGAAGGTAGCACCGGAAAAAGTCAAACGTGAAAGGACTTTGTCCAAATATTCCGCAGTTGGCTTACCAGGACGCAAACCAGGGATAAATCCGCCATTCTTACGCATATTATCAGCCACATCAGTAGCATTGAAGGTAGCTGCAGTATAGAAATAGGAGAACAGGAAAATCAAAATTGCATAGGCGATAATATAGAACGGGTGGTCAAAAGCAAGAATTCGATTGAAGAACTGAACCACCGAGCTATTTGGATCAAAAAGACCAAGAATAACAGTGGGGAAGGTCAACAGTGCCATCGCGAAGATAATCGGGATAACACCAGCCTGGTTGATCTTCATTGGAATATGAGTACTCTGTCCACCATATACCTTACGGCCAATAACTCTTTTCGAGTATTGTACCGTAATTCGTCTTTGACCTTCCTGAACAGCAACAACACCTGCAATCATCAGGATAGCTACTACCAATAAGATAATAATACCAATAACACTTACCGTACCGGTTTTGGCATATTCATATATCGTCATCGCTCCAGAAGGCAAGCGGGAAACGATACCAGCAAAGATGATCAAAGATATACCATTACCAATACCATTTTCAGTGATCTGTTCGCCAAGCCACATCAGGAATGCAGTCCCAGCTGTCAATACAATAGTGCATACTAGAACGCTCCAGAAACCAGGATCAACCATTGCGCTTCTAAGATAAATGGACATCACAATAGCCTGCAAAGCGCCTAGGATAACTGCGCCAAAACGGATATACTGAGCCATTTTCTTGCGCCCTTCCGTACCGCTCTTTTGCAGTCTTTGGAAATAAGGCACAACCATTGTCAAAAGCTGGATAATAATCGAGGCATTGATGTAGGGGATGATACCCATAGCGAAAATAGTCAGGTTTTTGAAGGAACCGCCGGAAATAATATCGATCCAACCGAAGATATCGGACTGGAACATCGTAGCCAGCAGGTCTCTATCAATACCGGGCACCGGGATATGGGATCCAAGTCGAAAAATGACGAGCATCAATAGGGTGAAGAGAATCTTCCTCCTCAATTCTGGGATCTTCCAGGCATTGGCCAACGCTGAAAACACTTATATCACCTCTACTTTTCCGCCGCGGGCAACAATCTGCTCGGTAGCGGCCTTAGTAGCCGGAATACGCACAGTCAGCTTTTTGGTCAATTCGCCGTTATTAAGCACCTTGACGCCATCTTTGACTTTATTGATCAAACCGGCTTCCCATAGAAGCTCTTCAGTCACTACCGTATCATCCTCAAAAGAGTTTAGTGCCTCAATCGGGATCTCAACTATCTGTTTTTTCCAGATATTAGTGAAACCACGTTTAGGCAAACGACGGGATAAAGGCATCTGGCCACCTTCGAAGCCAGGACGCACACCACCGCCGGAACGGGATTTTTGACCTTTATGGCCACGGCCAGAGGTTTTGCCTTTACCAGAAGCTATGCCTCTTCCGACCCGGATAGGGCTATGAGTAGAACCGGGGGCTGGGGATAATTCATTAAGCTTCATATCGCACCTCCTCTAATTGTCTGCCTTTTCAGGATAAGGCTCTACAGTAACAAGATGGGAGATAGAATGAATCTTACCCATAATATCCGGAGTATCTTCCTGAATAGCAGAGGAATGCATCTTCTTCAAACCAAGAGCAACAGCGGTAGCTCTCTGTTTTTTATTATAGCCGATAGGGCTTTTGGTCAGGGTAATTTTGATTTTTGCCATGTCATACCCCTCCTTAACCTAGGATCTCACCAGGTTCCTTACCGCGCAGTCTGGCAACCTCTTCTACGGTTTTCAAGGATTTAAGTCCTTCCATAGTAGCGTTTACCATATTGATAGCAGTATTGGAACCAAGAGATTTAGTCAAAATATTTTTCATACCAGCCAGCTCACACACAGCACGCACTGGACCACCAGCGATAACGCCAGTACCTTCAGCAGCTGGTTTCAACATTACCTTACCAGCGCCGAAACGGCCAATAACCTCATGGGGAATAGTGCTATGCAGAAGCGGAATGGAAATAATATTCTTTTTAGCATCTTCAACGCCTTTACGGATAGCTTCCGGAACCTCGGTAGCTTTACCCATACCAGCGCCGACTCTGCCTTTACCATCGCCAACAACTACTAAAGCAGAGAAGCTGAAACGACGGCCGCCTTTAACAACCTTAGCTACACGGTTGATAAAGACCACTCTTTCCTGAAACTCCGGCACCTCCTGAGGCTGGTCCCTTCTGTCTCTTCTATCTCTTCTGTCTCTGTTATCTTTAGAATCAGGTCTTGCCATTATTAAACCTCCTTCGCCTAGAATTTCAGGCCGCCCTCTCTGGCTCCGTCAGCGAGCGCCGCCACTCTGCCGTGATAGATAAGTCCGCCACGATCAAAGACCACATTAGAGATGCCCTGGGCGGTAGCTTTCCCGGCGATGGAGAGGCCAACTTTCTTTGCCGCTTCCTTATTGCCGCCATTCTCACCCATGCCTTCATCTAAAGAAGAGGCAGCAACGAGAGTTTTGCCGGCAACATCGTCAATGATCTGGGCGTAGATATGCTTATTGCTACGATATACCGCTAAACGTGGAAATTCGGCGGTACCGGAGATGTTCTTACGGATCCGGTAATGCTTTTTCGCACGAATGGCCTTGCGGTCAATCCTTTTATACATCTTTACCCTTCCTTCCTGCCGCTCCTGAGGATTATATCCCTCATTCTCCGCGGCAAATGCAAATGTGGATCGCCTCAAAATAAGAGGCTGAAACTTCTACAATCAATTAAAGCATTAAGCCTTAGCGCCAGCCTTACCGGCTTTACGACGGACATATTCATCCGAATATCTGATACCCTTACCTTTATAAGGTTCCGGGGGACGGACTTCGCGAACATTAGCTGCGAAAGCGCCGACTTTTTCTTTATCAATACCAGAGATGACGATAATATTTGGCTGAGGAACCTCTACCTTGAGGTCGCTGCCGGGATCCATCTCTACTGGATGAGATTTACCAACAGTCAGTGAGAGCTTATTGCCGCTCATAGCAGCACGGTAACCAACACCGACTAAAGTGAGTCGCTTTTCAAAGCCAGTGCTTACGCCAACTACCATATTATTAAGCAGGGCGCGGGTCAGGCCATGCAGAGAACGCTCTTCCGGCTCATCACTGTGACGGATCACTTTCAAAACTCCGTCTTCTAATTCGATATCAATTTTATCGGAAAACTCTCTGGAGAGAGTGCCCTTGGGTCCTTTGATCTCAACAGCATGACCGTTGATGGTCGCGGATACGCCGGCGGGCAAGACGATAGGCATTTTGCCGATTCGAGACATGATTACACCTCCCAGCGTTACCAGACATAGCAGAGAACTTCTCCGCCCAGTCCTGCTTTACGCGCATTTTTATCAGTCATAAGACCATTAGATGTGGAAACGATAGCGATTCCCAATCCACCCAAAACTTTCGGCAGCTCATCTTTTTTAGCATAAACCCGAAGGCCTGGGCGGGAAATTCTTTTCAGCCCGGTGATAACCCGTTCTTTGCTACCTGCATATTTCAGATAAACACGGATAATGCCCTGTTTACCGTCTTCTATATATTCCACATCCTTGATGAAGCCTTCATCCTTAAGGATATTCGCCATAGCCATTTTGGTCTTAGAGGCGGGAATTTCCACCTTTTCTGTATACACCATATTAGCGTTACGAATTCTGGTCAGGAAATCGGCGATAGGATCGGTAACAACCATTTACTTTAACCTCCTTATCCCGGCTCTTACCAACTAGATTTGGTGATACCGGGGATTTCTCCTTTGTAGGCCAGTTCGCGGAAACAAATGCGGCAAATACCAAATTTACGCATATATGCATGAGGACGGCCGCAGATGCTGCAACGGTTATAGCCGCGGACCGAATATTTCGGAGTCCTCTTTTGTTTTACCAACATTGAAGTCTTAGCCACAAAAATACCTCCTCTTTTACTTGTCGGCGAATGGCATGCCCATCAACCGCAACAGTTCATAACATTCTTCATCGGTTTTGGCGGAGGTAACAAACGCCACTTCCATGCCGCGAATCCGGTCGATCTTATCATATTCGATTTCAGGGAAGATCAACTGTTCCTTCAAGCCGAGGGTATAATTTCCTCTACCATCAAAAGCCTTGGGGGAAACGCCCTTGAAATCTCTGACGCGAGGGATGGAAGCCGAGATCAGCTTATCAACAAAATCATACATTCTGTCGCCGCGCAGGGTAACTTTACAGCCGATAGACATTCCTTCGCGGAGCTTGAAGGCGGCTATGGATTTTTTGGCTTTGGTAACGATGGGTTTTTGGCCAGTGATAGTGGTCATATCAGATACAGCTGCATCCAAAGCTTTGGGATTAGTGATAGCTTCACCCAAACCAGTATTGACAACTACCTTAACCAGGCGGGGGATCTCCATAACATTATCATATTTGAATTTTTCCTGGAGCTTGCCCTTGATTTCTGAGTCATAACGCTCATGAAGCCTTGCCACTGATTATTCCTCCTTTCCCTCTTGACTACTTATCTAAGTTAGCGCCACAAACTGCGCAAACACGAGATTTGTTGCCATTGGAATCTATTTGTTTTCTAATACGCACACCTTTGCCACATTTATCGCAGAAAATCATCACATTGGAACTGTCCATAGCAGCTTCTTTCTTGATGATACCGCCCTGAGGAGCAGCCTGGGTAGGCTTAGTATGGCGGCTAACCAGATTAACTTTATCTACGAAAACACGTCCATGGGTGGCATCCACATCAATAATTTTGCCTTTTTTGCCAGCGTCTTTACCAGTGATAACAACCACGGTATCGCCTTTTCTGACGTGCATTTTCTTTTTTTCTGCCATAGCTTCTCCCTCCTAGAGCACTTCCGGAGCCAAGGAGATGATCTTCATGAAGTCCTTATCACGAAGCTCTCTGGCTACCGGACCAAAGATACGCGTACCTCTGGGCTGCCCTTCATCGTTGATGATAACACCGGAATTGGTATCAAAACGGATGTAGGAGCCATCAGGACGACGGATTTCCTTGGTGGTACGTACCACGACCGCTTTGACGATATCGCCTTTTTTGACTACGCCGCCAGGGCTTGCTTCCTTGACGGAGCAGATGATAACATCGCCTACCGTAGCATATTTACGACGGGAACCACCCAGCACTTTGATACAAAGAAGCTCTTTAGCGCCAGTATTATCCCCGACTTTCAGTCTTGTTTCGGCCTGTATCATTACTACTAGCCTCCTTCTTCCTAAAAAGTTACACTATTGGCGCTTTTTCAAGGATCTCAACGACTCTCCAGCGTTTCTCTCTGGAAAGAGGTCTGGTCTCGGTAATCAAGACTTTATCCCCGACTCTAGCTTCATTATTTTCATCATGCGCCTTATATTTTTTGCTAGAAGTAGTGATTTTCCCGTAGAGGGGATGACGGGTACGAGATTCTACCCTAACCACTACTGTTTTATCCATTTTATCGCTGGCAACAATGCCGATGCGGGTTTTTCTGGATTTTCTTTCCATGAGTTTTAGCTACCTCCTTTTCGCAGTTTTCGCTTAATTAGCCTTTTCCATATCCTTTTGGCGGATAACGGTCTTTACTCTGGCCATATCCTTTCTGACCGACTTGATCATCATCGGATTGTCCAACTGACCGGTGGCTAAACGAAAACGCAAATTAAAGAGTTCCGCCTGAAGATCACTTTCTTTTTTTACCAACTCATCATAGGTGAGATCACGGAGTTCTTTAGCTTTCATTTGCTTCACCACCTATCGTATCTTCTTTTTTCACAAACTTGGTTTTGATAGGCAGTTTATGCTGAGCCAGGCGGATAGCCTCTTTAGCCAGCTCTTCAGAAACTCCGGCAATTTCAAACATCACTCTGCCAGGTTTAACTACTGCCACCCAGTATTCAGGAGAACCTTTACCGGAACCCATACGGGTTTCAGCCGGTTTCTCAGTGACGGGTTTGTGGGGGAAGATCTTGATCCAAACCTTACCACCACGTTTAATATAACGGGTCATAGCAATACGGGCTGCTTCGATTTGTCTGCTGGTAATCCAGCCGCATTCGAGAGCCTGCATACCATATTCGCCATAGGTCACGGTATTGCCCTTATGGGCAGCGCCTTTCATAGTGCCGCGGTGTTGGCGGCGATATTTGACACGTTTCGGCATTAACATTTTATTCGCCCTCCTCCACTGCAATTTCCTGGACCTTTTCTACCTTTTGAGGAAGAATCTCGCCTTTGTAGATCCAAACCTTAATACCTATTTTACCATAGGTGGTATTAGCTTCGGCAAAGCCATAATCAATATCAGCACGCAGAGTATGAAGCGGAACCTTCCCCTCGGCATACCACTCGGTGCGGGCAATCTCAGCACCGCCCAAACGACCGGAACACATGATCTTAATTCCGCCAGCGCCCATTCTCATGGTGCGGAAAACAGTCTGCTTCATTGCACGACGGAAAGCAATACGTCTTTCCAAAGAAGAAGCAACACTTTCTGCAACCAACTGAGCGTCCAATTCAGGACGTTTAACCTCAGTAATATTTACGGAAACCTTTTTATCACAGATCTTTTCAAGTTCTTTACGCAGAACTTCTACTTCCTGACCGCCACGGCCAATAACGATACCAGGTTTAGCAGTAAAGATATTGACGATGACGCGGCCACCCTTGCGCTCGATATCCACCTTGGAGACACCGGAGGCATAGAGCTTCTTTTTGACGTAGCTACGCAGCTGATAATCGGAATAAAGGAAATCTTTAAAATCTTTATTGTTAGCATACCAGCGGGCGTCCCAGTCTTTGATAACGCCAACCCTGAAACCCTTGGGATTTACTTTCTGACCCATGTTAAACCTCCTCTCTTGTGCCAACCACTACGGTGATATGGCTCATTCTGTGTACCATTCTATCCGCACGTCCCTGTGCACGGGGTTTGTAACGACGAAGGCTTGGGCCCTCATCAACATAAGCTTTGGTAACAATCAAATCATCTTTAGCCAGGGAGAGGTTATTCTCCGCATTGGCTACTGCTGATTTCAGAACTTTCTCAGCGTATTCAGCACCCTTATTTGGGGAAAATCTTAAAATAGCTTCCGCTTCCCTCACGCTTTTGCCTCTGATCAGGTCAATAACCAGGCGGGCTTTACGGGGGGAAATGCGAAGATATTTAGCAGTTGCGTTTACTTCCATTTTCCTCCTCCTTTCTACTTCAGAGCCGTGGAACGCTCGGTTTTACCACCATGGCCGCGGAAGTAGCGTGTGGGAGCGAACTCTCCGAGCTTATGGCCAACCATATCTTCAGTAATATAGACAGGTACGTGTTTTTTTCCGTCATGAACAGCAATGGTATGCCCTACCATCTGAGGGAATATTGTGGAAGCGCGCGACCAGGTTTTTAGAACTTTTTTATCGCCGCTTTCATTGAGAGCTTCGATACGGGCCAGGAGTCTTGCCTCTACGAATGGTCCTTTTTTGATTGATCTACTCATGAATACGAATCCTCCCTTCCCTATTTACTGTTCCGTCTCTTGACGATCATCCGGTTGCTGGCTTTCTTACGATCTCTGGTCTTAGCACCCAAAGCAGGTTTACCCCAAGGGGTAACCGGGTTGCGGCCGACCGGGGAACGTCCCTCACCACCACCATGTGGATGGTCAACAGGATTCATAACTACACCACGGTTTGCAGGACGGATGCCAAGCCAACGGCTGCGTCCAGCTTTACCGATATTAACATTTTCTTGGTCGATGTTACCAACCAGACCGATGGTAGCACGGCAGCGGTCGAGCACCATTCTCATTTCGCCAGAAGGCATACGCAAGGTGGCGTATTTGCCTTCTTTAGCCATCAACTGAACGGAGCTACCGGCGGAACGGGCCATTTGCCCCCCCTGACCAGGGCGAAGTTCCACATTGTGCACAACAGTACCGACCGGAATAGCAGACAAAGGCAAAGCATTGCCTGGTTTAATATCTACGCTTGCGCCGGAAACTACGGTATCGCCAACCTGAATACCGTAAGGAGCGATAATATATCTCTTTTCTCCATCAGCATAATTGAGCAAAGCAATATTCGCACTACGGTTGGGGTCATATTCGATGCTAGCGACTTTAGCCGGGATATCATCTTTATCGCGTTTAAAGTCAATAACACGATACATTCTCTTATGACCGCCACCCTGATGACGGGTAGTCATTCTACCCTGGTTATTACGTCCGCCATTGGATTTCAAAGGCTGCAGCAATGATTTCTCAGGAGTAGAGGTGGTGATTTCCTCAAAAGTGGAAACCGTCATGCCACGGCGGCCGGGAGAAGTAGGCTTATATTTTTTAATTCCCATTAGTCATTTCCTCCTTTTCCAAACCTACTGCAAGTTGCTGAAGATTTCAATCTTATCACCTTCAGCCAGCTTTACAATAGCGCGTTTGGTGTCGGGGCGACGGCCCCTATAACGACCGAGAGTCTTGATTTTACCTTTCAGATTACGGGTGGTAACGTCAAGAACTTTAACATTAAAGAGAGTTTCCACCGCGTGTTTAATTTCGATTTTATTGGCATCTTTTGCCACGAGGAAGGAGTATTTGTTATCCTCCATAAGAATGATGGATTTCTCCGAAACCATCGGCTTGACTAATACCAGATGCGGATCGCGCATTATCCATACACCTCCTCTATCAGAGCCAACGCAGCTTTAGTGATGACAAGCTTATTATGATAAAGCACGTTGTAGGTATTCATACCATCAAAGGGAACTGCTTCAACGCTAGCGATATTACGCAAAGAGAGGGCAGCGTTAAGAGCATCTTCACCTAGAACAACCAATGCGTTGGCAGCACCAATATTATTAAGGATGCGTGCCATTTCTTTAGTCTTTGGAGCCTCAAAATCCAGTTCATCGATTACGATAAGATCACCATCTGCCAGTTTGGAGCTTAATGCGGAAAGCAATGCTGCTCTGCGCATTTTTTTCGGCATTGCGATGGAATAATCACGCGGGGTAGGGCCAAAGACCACACCACCACCACGCCATACCGGGTTACGCGAGGAACCGAAGCTGGCGCGACCGGTGCCTTTTTGCCGCCATGGTTTTTTACCACCGCCGGCGACTGCGGCTCTATTCTTGGTGTTATGAGTACCGCGGCGCAAAGAAGCGAGATAAACGCGTACGGCCTGATGCATAATCGGCACATTAATCTGATTCATAAAGATGGCGTCATTGAGTTCAATTTCGCCTACCGAAGAACCTTCACGGTTCAACATATCTATCTTAGTCATGCCTGACCTCCTTTCTTCGCTTAACTCATTTTACGAGATTCTTTGATCAGCAACAGAGACTGTTTAGCTCCAGGAAGAGCACCCTTGATCAGCAGCAGATTGCGCTCTGCATCCACTCTGACTACTTCCAGGTTCTGCACGGTGCAGTTGTCTCCACCCATACGTCCCGGAGAGTGTTTCCCCTTAAAAACACGAGCTGGTCCTTTAGCGCCAGCAGAAGCTGGACGGCGGTGGTTTTTGGAACCATGTCCCATCGGACCACGACGGTCGTTCCATCTTTTAATGGTGCCAGCAAATCCTTTGCCTTTGCTCACACCGGAGACATCAACGATCTCGCCTGGGGCAAAAATATCAACAGTCACGGTGTCGCCAGGATTATAAGCAGAGACATCCTTGACTCTGATTTCTCTCAAATATTTAACGGGATCGATACCCGCTTTATCGGTATGGCCTTTGCTGGGTTTGGTAACATTAACTGGCTTGACTGCGCCAAAACCGAGCTGAATAGCGGTATAGCCATCATTCTCCATGGTCTTAACCTGGGCGATCTTGCAAGGACCAGCTTCTACAACTGTTACCGGGATAACCTTACCCTCAGGAGTGAAGATCTGAGTCATTCCCAGCTTTTTGCCGAGTATAGCTTTCGGCATATCGTGCACCTCACTTTCTAATATTGCAACGAATTTATCGCAGAGGTCGGCTGCAACTACCGACATGCAGAACGCAAAACGTTCCTAGTATCTTTATTAAACAAACGCCTGCGCTTACAGCTTAATTTCAATGTCGACACCAGCTGGCAGATCCAAACGCATCAAAGCGTCCATGGTTTTGCTGGTTGGCTCAAGAATATCAATAAGGCGTTTGTGAGTTCTCATCTCAAACTGTTCACGGCTATCCTTGTTAACATGCGGAGAACGCAGGATAGTATAGATATTCTTTTCGGTTGGGAGGGGCACCGGCCCGGAGATCTGAGCTCCCGTTCTTTTGGCTGTCTCAACGATACGAGCCGCTGAAGCGTCCAGCAGTCTGTGATCGTAAGCCTTTAACCTAATCCTAACTTTCTGTTGTGCCATTGTGTTTCTCCTTTCGCTCGAATTTTTTCGAACTGGCTCCGCGAAAATTACCTCTCCTCCGCTTGAGGAGAGCAACCTCTCGCATCACAGCTGAATATATCCCAATGAGCAAATGCTCATAAGATATCGGATAATGGTCAGCCCTCATTATGGGCGTCTCTCTAAGCTCCTACATATAAGCAGGCTAAAGGGACGGAGCGGGATGGCGTGGCTTTCCTAGCCATCCCGAAACCGTCCACTATATTACAAATTACTCATTAATACCAATAACAACACCAGAACCAACAGTGCGGCCACCTTCACGGATAGCGAAGCGAAGTCCTTCTTCAATAGCGATCGGGGTGATCAACTCAATATCCATGTCTACGTTGTCGCCCGGCATTACCATCTCTACGCCTTCAGGCAGATGAGCTACACCAGTTACGTCGGTAGTTCTGAAGTAGAACTGAGGACGATAGCCATTGAAGAATGGTGTA
>CALYAP010000037.1 GCA_944393575.1 uncultured Clostridia bacterium | reverse complement strand
TGTGCAATGCCCGCTCTCCGCTATTGCACCAGGCAAAACTGCATATCTGTTTTACTACAGACAAACTGGGATAAAAATAAAACAGACAGTATCAGCTGGCATATTCCAGCGATCCTGTCCTTTTCATGCAGCCGGCTATCTTTTCCCTTCCCGGGAGGAAGACCCTCTAGCTTTGCGCCCGCTGCCTTTCGACAGGTTTGCTCTCAATATGCACTTATACAGCCGTTACCAAGCTACTGGGCAAAGTCCAGGCAGCCTGTTAGTGTCTGGGATAAAAATTTTACCACCAAACATAAAACAACTTTTAGTATGTTTATTATAAGCATACTTTACGTGAAATAGCAAGCGTTTTATAGAATATTCACTAAAACATTTCATACAAACTCTGCCGCATAACCAAGAGGAGCATACCCATAAGTATGCTCCTCGTAAACATAATCAGTTAAAATAATTTTTATCAGTTGAAACCAGTAATTATGCTACAACCAGTAGTATCTGGACGATCAGTTATTTGACTTCCACAGTCCAGCCGTATTTATCCTCGGCACGGCCCCACTGGATATCGGTCAAGCTGGTATAGATCTTCTGCGAGAGCAGTCCGATGCCGCCATTGCCGACTTTATACCGCTCACCGCGGATATTGAATTCACCGATCGGGGAAATGACCGCTGCAGTACCAACGCCAAAGGCCTCGCGCAGCTGGCCGTTTTTCGCTGCCGCCAGCAGTTCTTCCAGGGTGATGCGGCGTTCAGTAGCCTTGACACCCCAGTCACGCAGCAGAGTCAGAACGCTATCCCTGGTGATACCAGGCAGGATAGTTCCGGTCAGCGCTGGAGTCAGCACTTCATCGCCGATAACGAACATCACGTTCATGGTGCCGACCTCATCGATATATTTTTTCTCGGCGCCGTCCAGCCATAATACCTGAGAATAACCGAACTTCTTGGCCTTATACTGCGCTGCCAAGCTGCCAGCATAGTTACCGCCGCATTTTATGTAGCCGGTACCGCCCTTGACCGAGCGGGCAAAATCATCTTCAACAAAGATCTTGACTGGATCCAACCCCTCTGGATAATAAGCACCTACCGGGGAAAGGATGATGCAGAAGGTATAAGAATTAGAGCGGGAAACACCCAGATGCGGCTGAGTAGCAAAGGTGAACGGACGGATATAAAGGCTCTGATCTGGACGCTTGGGTATCCAATCACGATCCAAGGAGACCAAAGTTTTGAGTCCCTCCATGAACATCTCGACCGGCAGTTCCGGAATCAGCAGGCGTTCACCAGAGCTATTGAGGCGTTTGGCATTAGCCTCAGGACGGAAAAGCAGGATACGTCCGTCCGGAGCGTTATAAGCCTTCATGCCTTCAAAGACCTCTACGCCATAATGGAAGACACAGGCTGCCGGATCAAGGCAGATATCCTGATACGGGATGATGCGGGCGTCCTTCCATCCCTCTCCTTCCATATAATCGATCATCAGCATATGGTCAGTAAAGACCGTACCAAAGCTAAGTTCATCCCAATTTGGTTTTTGTTTAGGATGAGTAGTTTTGGTGATTTTGATATCCATAAAATGGACCCCCTCTCAAAGAGAAATGATTATCAAAACTAAAAAATCACACTATTACAAAATTTATTATTATAATTATACTCCCAACAGAGAGTATATAGCAAGATTTATTTCAAACAATTTATAACAGCACGGCTAAACCTAGCCTTGGCGCTGATGAGCTACCTCGCATAAGATTACTGCAGCGGCATTGCTGACATTGAGCGAGCCAACTTCATTAGCAACCATCGGGATCGACACCACCAGATCGCAATGCTTTTTCAACAGCGGGGAGATGCCGCTGCCCTCACTGCCCAACACCAGCACCACCGGCCCAGAAAGATCGCTGTTCCAAAGGCTCTCTCCATCCATATCGCAGGCCACTGCCCAGCAACCGGCCTTTTGCAATCTATCCAGAGCCTGGTTAAGGTTAGCCACTCTGGCTACAGGCAGAAAGGCTGCTGCTCCGGCAGAAGTTTTCAGCACCGTCTGATTGACCTGGGCAGCGCGGCGGGTACCGATCACCACCCCATGAGCGCCCAGGCAATAGGCGCTGCGAATGATCGCGCCCAGGTTATGCGGGTCCTCAATGCCATCGAGCAAGACGACAAAAGGCGGCTCGCCTTTGGCCGCAGCTGCGTCAAGGATATCGTCAACTTCAGCATAGCTGGCAGAAGCAGCTTCCGCAGCAATACCGCGGTTATCTGCGCCAGCCAACTGATTGAGCTTATGCCGCGGCAGGCGGCGGATAGGGATATGATTTTCCCGGCATAGCCGCAGCACTGCTCCTGCAAAATGCTCATCGATATGCTCAGCGATCATCACCTTATTGATGGTCATGCCGGATTTGATCGCTTCCAGCACAGCGTTTTTACCACTGATAATCTCACTCATAACTGCTCCTAAAAAGAACCCTTCAGTGTAACTGCCAGGGCTAGTGATATTCGCCTAAAAAGGCTGCTCATCATCTTGATCCTTATCTTTTTTATGCAGAGCGCGGCAATCTGCCATCATACAGACACCCATGACAGCAATAGCAACAATGATACCATAATAGGGCTCAAAGAATGCCCCCACTCAAATCCCCAAAATGACAGTAGCCAAAGCGGCTACGATAGGATGGATCATCATCCGTCTCCCCTTTTCTCACAATATACAAGATACCAAAACCGCTTCATAATACCTCTGGCTTAGCTAATTGCTTGACACCTGATTAAGTGGGGTATCAGCAGTCAGCGGGAGGCTAATATCGATGCCGGAGGCAGTCTGTGCTGCAATCTCGCCATTGACCGTGATCTGCATGGACTCGATCCCCTCCTGAGCGGTCACGGTGCGCACCAGACATTGCAGCAGGAGGTTTTCTGCTAGCTGTCCATAAGACTCCAGGATACTTTCATCAAAATCACAATAGGCTACGCCATCGGCGATCTCCACTCCCTGTAACTGAATATTGGTGGTAGGCAGCAAATAGAGCCCGCCGCCCTCCGGAGTCCGCAACAGCTCATCAATGGCTAGCTGTACTATGGTGGCAGCATCAAGTTCACTGCTATCCTGAGACAACAGCACAGTCAATGGCAACAAATATGCGCCTGATGCTTCCGGCAGATAATAATGTAATGCCGTCAGCCCCTCCAAGCTGAAATCATTTTCGCTCAGCAATTGCCGTGACGCTTCGGTAAGGTTGACCACTGGTAGATAAGGGATCTCGCCGGATAAAGACAGGCCGCCCATCTGCAAATCTTCCGGCAGGCTCTCTCCCTCTACCAAGATAACGAAAGCATCGCCCTCGGTCAGTGGCATCACTGTAGCGGCAATAGCCCGCACTGCATCGATGATCTCAGCATCAGTCATCAACAGAAAATCTGCGGTTAAATCAATATAAACAGTATCTTCAATACTGAAAAGATTCACTAATTTAGTATCATTAGGGAAAAGATCAATAGCAGCTGGCACATGCTGCCCAGCCAGCAATTTTTCCATAGCCACCTTAGCCGCCTCATTAGTCGTGGTGACAGGCATGCTGATAGGCAGCAGGTACAGACGGTCAGATGTCAGGAAATAGACAGTAACCGAAGTTTTTTCGCCGCTGCTAACTACCGGTTGGCGAGCTTGAACCTCCTCCGGATCATCTATGCCGTCCTGGACACATTTGACCACGACCAATGCCACCAAGAGCAATATGATAACGATGACAAAAACGAATACAGATTTTTTCATAATATAATTTTTTCTAGTGTCGGGTAGTAAAACCCTCTTTTTTGACTTTTCTTGTCACAGCCGGAGATGTTACAAGATATTTTCCCCGCGACATCTCAGCACTAAAAAGAGGAAGAGCGATGGTAAAAGAGAATTATATAAGATTAGGGCAAGTAGCCTGGTGTCAAGAAAGGATCAAGTACTGATGAGCGAAGCTGAAGTTGATTTTAGTCAAGTCGATCATAAGCTTGAGCAACTCTACCCGCAGATGGAGAAACATTTGCTCCAATTATTATCTTATCCCAGTGTAGAGGCGCCTTCAGCTGGTACGGGAGCGCCATTTGGACAGGCGGTCGCTGACGCCCTCTCCTATTGTCTGGAACTGGCGGAGTCATTAGGCCTCCCAACTACCAATGCCGACGGCTATCTAGGAACCGCGGATATGCGCGGCAGCAGTCCGGAGTTAGTCGGCGTACTTTCCCATCTTGATGTCGTTCCGGCTAATGCCAATGATTGGCAAACACCGCCCTTTTCTCCGCAGGTGCGTGATGGACGCATTTATGGACGCGGCGCCCTAGATGATAAAGGCCCTTTGATCGCCAGCCTTTATGCCGGGATCGCCCTGCGGGATACTATCAATCACCCCTTAACTAAGACTGTACGCTTCATGTTCGGCTGCAATGAGGAAAGTGGCTTCGGTTGCCTCAAATACTATTTGCAGCATCATCAGCCGCCATCAATCGGCTTTTCCCCGGATGCTGAATTTCCTTTGATTAGCGGCGAGAAGGGTATTTGCCATTTTGTGCTCAGCAGTTCTTGGCAATCTGTTCAAGGAGCTCCATTGCAAATTTGCCAAATCACCGCTGGCAGTGCCATCAATATCGTTCCTGACCGTGCTGAAGCAGTATTGGAGCTTAATGGCGCAGAACTGCCAGACGCCGCACCGCAGATTTCACTCACTCGCGAGGGCAATTTGCTCCATATTAAAGCCACGGGTAAGGCTGCCCATGCCTCTACGCCAGAAGAAGGAGATAATGCCCTGGCCCGTTTATTGGCTTTTCTAGCCCAATTACCACTAGAGCCATCAGGCGCATCATACTATATCAGGACGCTTGCTCGCCTTTTTGCTGACAGCTGCTTCGGAGCATCACTTGGAGTAGCCAGTGAAGATGAAGTCAGCTGTCTAACTGTCATTCCTTCAGTCCTTGCGCTTGATGCCAAAGGCGGTACACTGCGCTGCGATATGCGCTTCCCAGTGACACATACCGGTGACTCTTATCAGCAGCAGCTATCCTCTCTAGCAGCTCAATATCAAATGCAACTGCAAATACTTGAGTTGCAGGAACCAATGTATGCTGGCACCGACAATCCAGTAGCTAAAAAACTTTTACAAGCCTACCGTGATTATACCGGCGATCTCAGCGAACCATTGGTGATTGGCGGCGGCACTTATGCCAAAGCCCTGCCTGGATTTCTGGCATTTGGACCGGAATTTGCGCATACACCTAAATTATGCCACCAGGCTAATGAATATATCACGCAAAAAGATCTATTAGATGCGGCAAAAATTTATAGCAGGGCTATTTATGCCCTCGCCCGTTAAAATGTTAAATACCGCTGGCGCTAATATTTAGCGGCAAAAGGCGGATAAATTATCAATACAAGTAAATTTCTTGGAGGTTCACTATGTTAGAACTGATCATCTATCTGGTTATCGGCGGAGCGCTCATTGCCCTATTTGCCTTCCTCTTCATTCGCGAGGGGCAGCGGGAAGAGCAATCCAGACCACAATATGCCTGGGAAAAAGCAGTAGAAGATTATGGAGATCCTACTCTGCTCAGCCTGTACCGGAGAGCCAAAACCGATGAGGAAAGGCTGGAGATAGCCTCTTTTGTCAACCCTGAGCTGAATAGTCAAAGCTCAGAAATCAAAGAGGAAGAGGAGCTTCTTGAAGAAGCTGCAGAGAAAAAGAAATCTCGCCGCAAACGTTTTGGCAAGAAAAAGAACCAAGAACCAGAAGAGCTGCCAACCGAAGAGCCTACTGACTCTATCCCCGAGCAAGAGGATCCTTATCTGGAGCATACCACCAGCTACGATAGAGATGACCTTACCAGACTATGGGGCGCTGCTACCAGCGTAGAAACTAATAATGACGAAGCTGACGATGATACAACAACTGACACCACTACTAGTGAGGAAGAAGATAATTTTTCGATCAAAGAAATCTTATCTGCTCCAGCTTATAACTTCTGGCAGGAACCGGCTGTAGAAGAACAGACTGAACCAACAGAAGAGCAGCCAGAGCCGGCAGAAGAGCAATCTCCAGCGATAGACAACATAATTGAACCAACCAGTGATGACGCAGGAACAACAAACATAGATGAAGAACCAGCTGCTGAAACTACAGAAGAAATACCAAGCGATCAACCTTCCTCATTCTTCGCAGCAGAAGAAATAACTATTAGCGATGCTGCTTATGCACTGGCCGTTGCCAACGAAACAGCTGCTAGGGTAGAAGAGGAAACGCCCTTATCTGAAGCAGCAGAAGAAGCAATATCTCCGGAGATTCCAGAAACAATAGCCGTAGAGGCAGAGCAAGATATAGTATCGGAAGAAGCTGTGACTAATGAACCGGAAGCTATCACAACCGATACTGATACCGCAATAGCTGCTGAAGAAGCAGCAACTGAGCCTGTCTTCATCCCCAAACATCTTGAAGAAGAGCTTTGCCCAGTCTGTGGGAATCCGCTGGAACCAGACTGTGCTTTCTGCATCATCTGCGGCACCAAAGTCAAAGAATTAGCCGAAGAACCACCAGTTGCGGCAACTGCAGAAGCCACGATAGTAGAGGAAGAGCAGCCCAAAGCCAAACGTCGTTTCTTCGGACGGAAAAAGGCGAAAGCAGAAGAAGAATTAGCAGCAGCTGCAGCGGTAGCAGCCACAACTACTGCAGCACAGCCAGATATTTTTGCTGAAGATCCACGGGCTAATATGAGCGCGCCTGCCGCTGCTCCCACCTGCCCAGTCTGCGGCGCAGAATTGGAGCCTGGTTTTGCGTACTGCATTATCTGCGGCGAAGCAGTAGGCGATGCAGCGCCTGCAGCACCAGAGCCAGAGCAGCAGACTCCGGTAGCAGAACCTCAGAGTACAGCCGCACAGAATGAAGATTTCTGGTCACAGCCTACTAACAATAATAACCAAAACGCTGCGCCAACTACTACTGCTAATTTCCAGGCAGCCGCACCTGCGGCAAACAGTACGCAGACAATTAATCCGCCAGCCCCGGATCCAGACGTGGTAGCAGCTTATCGGGCCAGCACCGCCAGCGCTTATGCAGCCGCAGCAGCTAAAGGCATGGTCTCAGACAAGGACTTCGTTCCGCCTATTAAACCTGCTGCACATCAAGAACCTGCACCAGTTGCAACACAGCCGACTCCTAAGCCTGCTGATCCTGCAGCCTCAGCTTCCACCAGTGGTCAACCAGCAGTGGATTACTCAGCTATGACTCTTCAGGATATTTTAGAAAATGTTAAAGCCCTGGAAAGACGGATCATGGCTGAAGCCGAAGCAGCTAACCGCAATAGCATGGAAGCAGATAAAAAGGCAGATCAACAATAAACTTCCGGTATAAAGCTGTGCTTAGCGTGTAATCATAAGAACAGCGATCACCTTATTTACCCAGCAAGCTAATATGACAAAGACCAACCTGTCAGCTATAGGCTGGCAGGCCTTGTCATTATCAGCAGACAGCTAGGTAAATAATACAGATGCAATGACTGTCCAAGAACAAAGCAAAGGAAGAGATTTATGACTAAAAAAATCCCTACTCGTTCAGAAATTGACGACCGTTATAAATGGAAGATCGAAAAAGTTTATCCTGACCAAAAGGCCTGGCAAACAGATCTGGATAAAGCTAAACAAATGCTGCCGCAGGCCAATGAATACCGGGGACACTTAGGAGATAGCGCCAAGACGCTGCTCGACTTTCTGCACTGGGAAGAAGCACTATCCCAGCTAATCGAAAGGGTCTACCTCTATGCAGCAATGCGTCAGGATGAAGATAATGGCAATGCCCAGGCGCAGGCCATGCGCAACTCCGCAGAAGCATTAGCCATCGAAGCTAATTCCTTATTGTCATTTTTCGCTCCGGAGATTCTGACTATCCCTACTGATAAGTTAGATGCTTTTCTCCAGGAACCAGAGCTGGTACTATATCAGCGTTTCATCAATGATATTACTCGCATGCGGGAACACACGCTCTCGCCGGAACAAGAAGCATTGCTGGCCGGGGCCTCAGAAATGGCCGGCAGTTTTGATACCATCTATTCGATGCTGACCGATGCTGATCTAGAATTTCCTACCGTGCATGATAGCGAAGGTCATGAGGAGCAGCTTTCCAGCGGCAACTACATCCTCTTTTTGGAATCACCAGACCGCCAGCTGCGCCGCTCTGCTTATGAGGCGATGTATCACACCTATGGTAAATATGCCAATACCATCGCCGCAACTCTTAGCTCTTCAGTTAAGAAGGATAACTTTTATGCCAAAGCACGTGGGTATCAGAGTGCTTTGGACTCCTCATTATATGGGGATAATGTCCCGACTGAAGTCTACCATAATCTGATCAAGACTATTCGCAGCTATCTTGGCTCACTGCATGATTATCTCGAAATCCGTAAAAATAAGCTCGCCCTGCCCAAACTGGCAATGTATGACCTCTATGTGCCTCTTTATCCGGAACCAAAAATGAAACTGGACTGGGAACAGGCAAAAAAAATCGTTATCGATGCACTGGCTCCGCTGGGCAAAGAATATACTGATGATTTCCGGCAAGGCATCGAGTCAGGCTGGGTTGATGTCTATGAAAACAAAGGTAAGACTTCCGGCGCCTACTCTTCCGGAGTTTATGGCACTGATCCCTATATCCTGATGAACTACCAGGAAAACCTTAACGGCGTATTCACCCTGGCTCATGAAGGCGGCCATTCGATGCATTCTCTCTATTCCCGCCGTACACAGCCCTATGTTTACAGCGATTACCGCATCTTTGTAGCAGAGGTAGCCAGTACCGTCAATGAAAACCTGCTGATTGAATATCTGCTGCAAAGGGCTGAGAATAAAGATGAGATCCATTATCTGGTCAACCATTATTTAGAGCAATTCCGCACTACGGTTTTCCGCCAAACGATGTTTGCTGAGTTTGAACTGAAGATCCATCAGATGGCGCAGAACGGTGAAGCTTTGACTGCTGAAACGATGAATGAAGTCTACCGTCAGCTGAATTGTGATTACTTTGGTGAAGGAGTAGAGGTCGATGAGCTGATTGCCAAAGAATGGATGCGGATACCCCATTTTTACCGTGCTTATTATGTTTACAAATATGCTACCGGTTTCTGCGCAGCATCTGCCCTGGCCTTAGGAATGCTGGATGAAGATGAGGCCAAAGCTCACACTAATCAGCAACGTTACCTGCATTTTCTCAGCTCTGGTAGTAGCAAGGATCCTATCGATTTGTTGCGCGACGCCGGAGTAGATATGGCCACCCCAGAGCCGATCAAGAAAGCGCTTGATCTCTTCAGCTCGATGGTGGATTCACTCAAAGAATAATGGCCGGCCTCGAGAAACAGCAATATCAGCGTCTCATTGACCGCCTAGTCAGCTGCGGAGCAACAGGGCTGGCAGTTTGCTACTCTGGTGGGGTTGACAGCACCTTAGTGATGGCAGCAGCACAGCAGGCGGAAATCCAGCCGCTGCTCGCAATCACTTTGGTTACGCCGCTCCATACCGCCCAGGAAATCGCTCTGGCTAGCGAAATTGCTCAGCAGCATTCCTGGCAGCAGCAACTTATCGAGTTAGATACACTTCAGCTGCCCCAGGTAGCCGATAACTGCCATCAGCGTTGCTATCACTGCAAAAAAGAACTGTATCAGGCAGCCTGGCAGGCAGCACGGCAAGCTGGTATCAATGCGCTTGCTGATGGCTGCAATGCTGATGACATGACGGTATTCCGCCCCGGCAACCAGGCTGCCCAAGAGCTGCAAGTAGCTCATCCGTTGGCTGAGGCTGGCTTCACTAAGGAGGATATCCGCTGCCTGGCACACAAATTGGGGCTGAACAACTGGGATCGTCCAGCCACCCCCTGCTTAGCCAGCCGTTTCCCCTATCATACCCGTCTGGAAGAAAAAGAACTGCGCCGGGTAGAAGCAGCTGAGCTATCTTTGCGGCAGGCTGGCTTCAGCTAGTTTCGTCTGCGGGTACATGGACAACTGGTGCGGCTAGAGCTGCCGGCTGCAGAGATGGACCGAGCGCTCCGTTACCGTGAAACACTGCTACAGCAGCTGCGGGGGCTAGGATACCATTACATAACGCTTGATCTAGAGCCCTTTGCCAGCGGCAGCTTTGACCGCCGACTTTAATCTGAAATAATAATTACTCTCCATAGAAAGGACAAGATATGAGCCGAATCCTTTATCTGGATTGTCCTACCGGTATTGCCGGCGATATGCTGCTGGCAGCCTTGCTCGATGCTGGTGGACAGCTGGAGATGCTGCAGAGTCAGCTCTCCCAACTTGACCTTGGCGACTGGCAGTTAGACTGCCAACCAGTCAGCAAAAACGGGATATCTGCGCTGCATCTGGAAGTAAGCTTTCCGCATCAGCATCACCACCGCCACTATAGCGATATCCGCGCGCTGATCGAGTCAACTGACTGGCCGCAACGCGCCCAAAAGATGGCCCTAGCTTGTTTCAAAGTTTTGGCTGAAGCTGAAGCACAGGTACATAGCTGTACTGTAGAAGGAGTCCATTTCCATGAAACCGGAGCAGTAGACTCCATCATCGATATCTGCGGTGTAGCTTTGCTTCTCGACCAAATGAATATCGATCAAATTTACTTCTCCCCATTGCCGCTCTCCTCAGGAACAGTAGAATGCGCCCATGGTATCCTACCGGTCCCAGCACCGGCTGCTGCTTTGTTGATGCGGGGCATGCAGCTGCTGCCTTCCCCGCTAATTGGCGAGACCGTTACCCCTACTGGTGCAGCTATCCTCAAAGGCTGCCAGGCCATTCAGACTATGCCGCAGATGCAGCTGATAGCAATCGGCTATGGTGCAGGGAGCCGTAATTTTGCACAGCAGCCTAATGTATTGCGCGCTTTGTTGGGCGAAGACACAAAAACTGCGGTTGATGATATGGAGCAAGACAATGTCGAGGTTCTGCGCACCAATATCGACGATGCCAGCGGCGAATTACTAGGGCAGCTATGGGAAAAAGCCTTTGCTTTAGGCGCACTGGATATGAGTTATACTCCGCTGATGATGAAAAAAGGCCGCCCAGGGTGGGCATTGGAGCTGATCGTTCCTGCCGGCAGAGGGGCCGAGTTTGCCAGTCTGATCTTCCGCGAGAGCAGCACGATCGGGATCCGCGTCACTGAGATGAAGCGCTTTCTATTGCCCCGCCGCTGCGAGACAGTCGAGACCGCCTTCGGCCCGATAACAGTCAAAATCAGCGGTGATACTATCGCACCGGAGGCCGACCAGGTGGCCGCAGTGGCAGTACAAAAGGGCGTTAGCTTTAAAAATGTTTATCAAGCGGCAATAGCATCTTACTGGCAAAAGCAAAAACAAACTGAGTAATAACACTATTACATAATAGAATAATAAATGTTACTAGCCGCTGGTTAGCGGCTGTGAGAAAGGATATATAATGGCTACTTTTATTTTTGATCTCGATGGTACTCTGGCAAACACTATACCTATTATTCGCCGCGTGGCTAAAATTACTTCTGAGCAATATGGCATCCCTACCAGCGATGAAGATATCGACCGTTATATCGGGGTGCCACTGATCGTGACCGGTGAAGAAGTGTTAGGCAAGGGGCGTGGTGAAGAATATACCTTGGCCTATGCTAAAAATTATCAGGCACATAAATCAGAACTACAAGCCTTCCCAGGAATCGTGGAGATGATCAAAAAATTGGACAAGGAAGGGGCTAAACTAGCCATAGCCACTTCCAAACGGGAAAAACCAGCCCATGAAACTTTGGAATTGATTGGTGTAGCTCCTTATTTCCAAGTAGTTCTCAATAGTGAGAGCGGCTGTGGCTATAAGCCTGCTGCCGGCCCGGCACTGAAGGCGATGGAACTGCTAGGTAGCCGTCCTGAGGAAAGCTGGTTTATCGGCGATAGCCTCCATGACATGGCCTGCGGACAGGCAGCCGGAATCGGTACCATTGGTGTCACTTGGGGAATCATCCCGCCCGGAGGCTTTGACATAATCAAACCTACCTATATTTGCGATCAAGTCTCAGAGCTGAGCGACTTATTGCTGCGACTGCAACATCAATAAACCGGAAAAATCATAACCGCCACATTATGATAATAGCCAGATGGCAACAAACAAGTATCTTTAGCATAGTTGCAATATTATTTGACAAATAAGCATATCAGATAGCTTAATTGTTTATCTCAATGACCATAAATAATAAGCCGGCCCCAAATGGCCGGCTTATTGCTATTATATAGCTCATTACCTGGTAGCTTATCTCTATTAATAGTTTCGCCCTACCCGATAGCATAGCCCTTGGATAGCTTATCACTAGCCAAGGCAGCCCGCATAAAAGCTTGCTTTATCAGCTATGAACAGAGAATTTATTCTTTGATAAAGACTTCTTTACCAGCGCCACACAAAGGGCATACCCAGTCGTCTGGCAGGTCTTCAAAAGCTATCCCATCATTCTCTTCGGGGTCATAAACATAACCGCATAAATCACATACATATTTATCCATTATTTTTCCTCCTTCTATAGGTTCTATCCAGCAGGCGTCAGCAGCCGGCACCTATATTATTCGCCTTAATTGCCGCGGCTCCTGGTGGGCAGAAATTCTTTTATCGCTTCTGCTTTGGGCATCGCATTATCGACAGCTTTTTTAACAGCCAGCATCCGAGAGGTATCGCCAATCATCTCCGCCCCCACCAAAACACCTGCAGCAAAAAAGAGCTTGATAAAGTGCATCGCCACGATATCTCGAACAGAAGCACCGTCCTCAGCAAGGATATCGCCATAGCTCCATACCTTAGTCCCCAT
>CALYAP010000036.1 GCA_944393575.1 uncultured Clostridia bacterium | reverse complement strand
CTGAAGAAGCAACTGATAACGCAGAAAATTAAATAGCAGATTTTAAAATATCTTAGCTGGAAAACCGCATTTATGCGGTTTTCCTAATATAAGGGGGCTTAAATCATGAAGCTATGGGGCGGGCGTTTTACTTCTGATACGGATAAGCTAGCCGAGCATTTTCACTCTTCGATAAGCTTTGATAAGCGGCTTTATCGGGAGGATATTGAAGGATCACTGGCTCATGCTAAGATGTTGGGAGATTGCGGAATTATTTCGCAAGATGACGCCAAGAAAATTAGAGATGGACTGATTGCTATTCGCACGGCCATCGAAGCTGGTGAAGTGCAGTTTGACGAATCTGCAGAAGATATTCATATGAATGTCGAAATGCTCCTTACCGAAAAGATAGGTGATGTAGGGAAGCGTTTGCATACTGCTAGAAGTCGTAATGACCAGGTTGCTCTCGATCTGCGCCTCTGGCTCCGTCGGGAGATTACCGAAACCCAAGCGCTGATTCATTCTTTGGTAGAATCCTTGGTGGAGAAAGCGGAGGAAAATATTCATACGCTGATGCCTGGCTTCACTCATTTGCAAAAGGCGCAGCCGATTAGTTTTGCGCATCATTTACTGGCCTATGTGCAGATGTTCAGACGTGATTATGAGCGTTTGGCCGACTGCTTGGTGCGGATGAATTATTGTCCTTTAGGCAGTGGAGCATTAGCCGGAACCGGATTTAATATCGACCGCCAGGAAACTGCCCAAGAGATGGGATTTACTGCTCCTACTGCCAATAGCCTTGACGGCGTCTCTGATCGTGATTTTGCTTTAGAATATCTTTCTGCTGCTGCTATTTGTATGATGCATCTATCTCGGTTCTGTGAGGAGATTATTCTCTGGAATAGTGGGGAATTTGGTTTTGTTACTATGGATGATGCTTATAGTACGGGAAGTTCGATTATGCCGCAGAAAAAAAATCCTGATATGGCAGAGCTAATCAGGGGCAAAACAGGGCGTGTCTATGGCGATTTAATCGCTATGTTGACGATGATGAAGGGTTTGCCTCTTGCCTATAACAAAGACATGCAAGAGGATAAAGAAGCTGTTTTTGATGCGGTAGATACTGTAAAGGGATGCATTATCGTTTTTATTCCGATGATGAAAACGATGAAAATAAATGCTTCACGCATGGCTGAGGATTTAGAAGGTGGCTATTTGAACGCTACAGATTTGGCCGATTATTTAGCTGCTAAAGGCTTGCCTTTCCGTTCAGCCCATGCTGTATCGGGTAAGCTTGTTCAATATGCGGAACAAACCGGACGGAAACTAACTGATCTGAGCTTAGAAGAAATGCGAGCAGAATGCCCGCTTTTTGAAGAAGATATTTATGCTGCTATCGCTCCAGCCCAATGCTTAGCTGCCCGTAAAACTTTAGGTGGACCAGCCCCTGAGGCAGTGGAGATCGCACTTCAGGATGCTAAGACGTGGTTAGAAAAGCATAATTAGTAATGTAGAAAGGCGGCGGCTGCATACAGCCGCCGCCTTATTTGTAGTAATTAAATACAAACGAAATACAAACTACGGAACTGTTTATAGATATAAAAAGAGAGCCCCATAGAGGCTCTCTTTTTATACTATTTAGAACTCCTAAATTATGCTGCAGGCTCAGTTTCTGCTGGAGTTTCGGTCTCTGGAGTTTCCGGAGTGGTTGGTTCCTCTGGAGTTGCTGGAGTTTCAGTATCATCTGGGGTGGTAGGATTCTCTGCAGTTGGGTTATAAGCTTCATTGAATCTCATCAACATAGCTGCAACTTCTGCACGGGTAGCGTTACCGACAGGATCCAACATTTCACCAGCTTTGCCGGTGAGGATTTCTTTAGCAGTAGCCCACTGTACTGCATTGAGAGCATATTCACTGATATCATCGGCATCAGCATAAGTGAGTTCTTGCTGTTCTTCGGTAACGGTGACATCATATTCTTTCAGCTGGGCATAGCGGTAAAGAATAGTAGCGAAATCCTGGCGGGTTATGTTGCTGTCAGGATTATAGGTGCCATCGCCGGAACCACCAACGATTTCATTGGTAGCAGCCCAGATAACAGCATCTTTATAGTATGCGTCATCAGCTACATCAGTGAAAGGATTTTCACCGGTAACTTCAGGGGTGCCTTCAAGACGATAAAGTACGGTAACCAGCATACCTCTGGTCATAGCAACCTGAGGAGAGAAAGTGGCATTTTCACCAGTGGTGGTGCCACTAAAGAGGCTGTTATCATAAACATATTTGACAGCGCTGTAGAACCAATCAGTGTCAGCTACATCAGTGAAGGGAAGAGCAGGCTCTTCGGTATCAGTTGGTTCTTCAGTGTCAGCTGGGGTCTCGGTATCAGCCGGGGTCTCAGTGTCAGCTGGAGTCTCGGTATCAGCCGGGGTCTCAGTAGTAGTGGTGGTGTCAGTAGCAGTAGCATCATCTGCTGCGAAAGCTGCGGCACAAGGAAGCATAACCAGCAAGAGGCAGAGGATGAAAGTACGTACTACTAATTTGAGTGCTTTGGATTTCATAAGTATTGACCTCCTCAAATTTTAGGTAGTTATAGCCATTATTTCTGTCTGTACTGATAACTTCCCCGCAATTAGATAGGCGTTATAGTACATTAATATTAAAATTTATTAGCACAAACTACCTATAATAATTATATCATTTTTATTATAACAAAAAAAATAAAATAGACAAGAGCTTTCCGCATAAAAAGAGCGGTTGCATGAAGAAATTTATTCTATTTTCAATAAAGATTTATTAGTTTTGTTAATACCTGGGAGAAAATCATATAGATACTGTTTTATAAAGCCCGTTTTTTATGCTCACTGAGAGTGATAAGGATATCCTCTTCGGTGATAACCGTATCTGGTGATACCGGAATACTCAGTTTATCGCCGCGTCGAATAGCTAACACCATTAAATCATGCTTGCGCCGAATATCCGCTTGGCGTATGGTTTTATTAAGCCATTCTTTCATTGGTTTAATTTCAGAGATAGTATAGAAATCAGATTCATCTAAGATATCAAGAATATTAGATCCTACCAGGCGTCTAGCAATTTTAGCTCCCATTTCATGTTCTGGCAGGATAACTTCATCAGCACCAACACTTTCTAGGATCTTTTTTTGCCGTTTGCTACCTGCTTTTACCACTACGTGTTTGGCGCCTTGCTCTTTGGCCATCATAGTAGCAATCAGCGATGCTTCAAAATCTTCCCCCATAGCCATTATTACTACATCAAAATTACCTAGTCCTAGCCCTTCAAGAACGCTTTCATCTGCCATATCCGCCTGCACTACATGAGTTGCATATTCCATTGCACTATGCAAGGCAGTTTCATCTATATCACATGCAAGGATATCCACATCATATTCGGATAGCGTTTTGACGATGCTCATACCAAAGCGGCCTAGGCCAAGAATGGCAAAACTGTTATTTGTTTTTTTGGTAGCCATTAGCTAAAACTCCTTTTTTATATTACTTAGCCGATAATTACTTTTTCTTCTGGTAAACTAGTTCCATCTATATTGCCATGCAGCTTCATGCTCAATGCTACTGCAATAGTTATTGGGCTCAGACGTCCAAAATACATACAGAGAATGATCACTATCTTTCCTATAGGCGAGAGTGCCGGGGTTAAGCCGGTGGTTAAGCCTACTGTGCCGGTAGCAGAGCATACCTCATAGAATAGGTCAATGAAATTATTGGAAATAGGATTATTAGCTTCTGTAAAATGAAGGATAGTCGTTGCTACTAATACAAGTAAGATAAAAGCACTTACCACCATTAAAGCCTTTTGCATGATCTCAAAGGGGATTGTTCTGCCAAAGGCTTCAATTCTGTTTCTCCCGCGAATCACGGAAAGCATAGTGAAGAAAATTACGCCAATAGTAACTGTTTTGATACCTCCAGCGGTACTGACGGGTGAACCACCGATCAACATCAATAGTGAAGAGAAGAATTTAGAAATATCACTTAATGCAGACTGGTCGATACTAAAGAAGCCAACTGTTCTCACTGTCACTGATTGGAAAAGTGATGCCTGGACTTTTTCCGGCGCAGAAAGATCTCCTAATGTTCCCGGATTATTCCATTCGCAGAGCATAAACAAAATGGTACCACTAATAAGTAGCGCCACAGTAACTGAAAGAACGATTTTAGTATGAAGCGATAAATGATTAATGCGAATGCGCAAAGATTGTCTTTTACGGTTTTTTAATTTTTCAAACAGCTCGATCCAGACGGTAAAACCAAGTCCACCAGAGATGACTAAAGCTATAATAATAAAATTGATAGCGGGATTGGTTACAAAAGGCATCAGACTTTGCGGTCCAATATTGTCAAATCCAGCATTGCAAAAAGAGGAGATAGCGTGGAAAACACCATTAAAAATGGCCTCTGGTACAGTCATATCAGCACTATGATAAAACGCAAACGCTAATAATACTGCCCCGACGGCTTGAAAAGATAGGGTGATGATTACTACTTTTTTTACTAGACGAACCATACCCCGCATATTATTTTGGTTAAAAGAAGCCTGGATAACCAAGCGGTTTCTTAGAGATATCTCCTTACGAACGAGGATCATTAGTAAGGTGAGAATGGTGATGAATCCTAAAGCACCACATTCGATTAACAGGAGAATAACGATTTTACCAAAGATACTCCAGTAGTCAAAGGTATTGACTACTACTAGGCCAGTAACACAATTGGCAGACGTAGCGGTAAAAAGTGCATCAAGAAAGCCAATGCTTTCTCCGCTGGCAGTAGCAATAGGCAAATTTAATAATAAAGCTCCAATGAGTATCATGGTTCCAAAACCTATCATGATAGCTCGCGGAGGTGTTAGTTTAAAATGATGAACTAAATGGTCTGGTAGACTGTTTTCTTTCATGATCCTATTTTTTGCTAAAATTTTATTCGTTGAGATTAACTATATTATACATTAATAAATAAAACATACAAGCCCCTTTATAGTGCGATTTTAATTGTAATTATTCTTTTAGCTAAAAAAGTTATGACTTTGTCTTTTAATCAGTTGCCAAAGGCTGATAAGTCTATGTCGGAAAATAGTAGGAAATGGGTTTAGTAATTGACAAAAATACTGTGATGCGGTAAAATAAAATGCACTATTCAATGTGGTATGAATTAGATGGCGGAGCGTTAGCTCAGAAAAAACTAAATGCCTTGTACTTGGGCTCGTAGCTCAGTTGGGAGAGCGTTCGGTTCGCATCCGAGAGGTCGAGGGTTCGAATCCCTTCGAGTCCACCAAATAAGAACGCTGATAAGGATACAATCTGTATCTTTATCAGCG
>CALYAP010000035.1 GCA_944393575.1 uncultured Clostridia bacterium | reverse complement strand
CGAATTCTGCATTAGAGGTGCCGCCGCCATAGACTGGAGAATAGACGATTCCAGAAGCGGAATTCTGCTGCAGCTGATGGAAAAAGGGCAAAGGATCTTCAGAAAAATTTTCTACCCCGAGATCAGTGGTGAAATCAAAGAAGGATTCGCACTGGATAACGATGATATCCGGTTTCTCTTCAAGTGCCTGGGGCTGTTCCGCCCGCTGCAGATAAGGCTCAATATATTGATCAAGGTCTGCCTGAAGCTGGGTGGTGGTCATCTCCGAATTAAATGATGATACCGGTACCGGAGTCGGGGTCTTGGAAAAGAAATAGTAAGGCGCACCGACATCTTCTACCTGGTGATATTCATCGCTGACATGGTTTTCCCAAATCGGAATTAGAATCAACACTGCCAGCCCAACGATAGCACCTCCTGCTTCCAGCAGGCGCCGTTTGGCACTGCGAGGGGGCTGTTTGATGAAGTGGGCTAACAGCAAAGATACTGCTAAGACCATTATCCCTAGCAGGACATTTTTCCAAATAAAATCGTCGCTGATCAGCTCCCGCATCTGCAGCGCTTCGCTGGCCAGTGTTAGGTCGCTGGGGGTTAGGCCAACACCGTGAAAATCGAGCTTGATTCTAAACGCGACGCCGGTAGCGATATAGATACAGGAAACAAGTATGGAAGGGAGATATTTCCATCTGCCGAAAATAGCGGAGAAGATAATCAGCAGGGCGGCAGCAAAGAGACAATTATATAAGAAATAAAGCGTCCTGATGAACATAAAGGTAAAAGTGTCACCAAAGCTGCCCAGAGTCAAGAGCTGCACCGAGAAGCTCAACCAAATGATGAGGCAGATGAAGAGTATCCAGTTGTTCCGTTTGACTTTGTTCATATTAAGGGTTCCGGTTGAAGATTTTAGTATCATTAATAACAAATGCTTCGCATTAGCAGATAAATCACTTAGTGCATTATAAACATAGCGGCAAGATAATGCAGTGAAAATTGTTATTGTTTTTTAGGATAGTTCATATGATAACCTAGATTAAAGCATCTTGTCAAATAAAGTACTTTCCCTTCGGAAAAGGGTAAAGCAGCTTTTCAACTGGTCTTTTCTGTGTTTGTATTCAGCCATAGAGCTAATAATTAAGCTGATTGTAAACTTTTCTTAAACAAAAGCTAAAATTTAGCATATTTGCCAGCATGGAGTCTAGATCAAATATTGTACCATTCGGGAGAAAATGGAGATTATATACATTAGCAGAGTTTTGCCGGTTGATGGTTCCAGCGCTTGGTCTGGATCAAGATAATGGTTGTCGGCTCCTACCAGCGCTGAATGGTCGATATAATCATCCATTGCAGCATTGAGGCGGGCAGCAAACTCCGGACTGTCGATAATCAGCATATTTTCTGTATCAATATAGAAGCTGCGGTCATCAAGATTAAGCGAGCCAACGGCGCTGATGCGGTTATCGATGACTAAAGATTTGCCATGAATGGAGTCATAGCTCTGGTACTCATAAATTTTAGCGCCAGTAGACACAAACTGCCGCCGCTGAGAAAAATAGTTAGAGAAAGCAGGAAAATTAGGCGAAGAGGCCACCGAGTTGGTCAGCATCACCAGCTTGGCATCATCAGCAACCTCCTCCATCGTCTCTAATAGATAGCTATTGGCAGTGGCATAGGGGGTTTGTACCGTTACCTGGTCTTTTGCTTCTAGAGCTAGCTTTTGCAGCTGATATGCTACCCAGGGTTCTTTTTTACTGGCATTGGTCGGATTGTTGATAAAGGTTATCTTAGCTGTTGGATATGTGGCATTAAGAAAATGATCAAGCGTGAGGCTATAAATATCCTGATTATCACGCTCAAAGCTGTTCACGTCGGCACGCAGCTGCTGCCGATATCCTTCCTCTGGCGGCTTCAGTTGCAGCTGGCTGCACTCCGTGTGGTTCCAAAGACTGTCCATATAGCTGTTGATCTGGGGGAAAACGCTTTCTCCTTCTTCAGCGGTGCGCCAGACCAACACATCGCGGTCATTAGTTACCGGACCGCTATAATTAGCCGGGGCGAAAAAACGGTCGCCGATATTGCGTCCACCCAGCACCAAATAAGTATTGTCGACATTGATAAATTTATCGTGCAGCACTGTATGCCAGGTCCAAGGACGCAATAGATCAAGCCGGTTATAGCTGCGGCAGCTGATAAGCGGGTGCTCTAAAGCAGCGGCAAAGAGCTGACGCATCTTTTCTCCCTTGACCCCCAGTTTGCCATCGGTTACGATGCGCACCTGCACACCTCGGTCAGCAGCATCGAGTAGTTCTTGTATTATGGCTTTGGTGCTTTCGCCATAATCAAAGGCATGGCATACCAGGTCGATCGAGTCCGTCGCTGCTCTGATGATAGCGATGCGTGAGGCTAGAGCCTCGGCAGGCGTCTCGATCAGCGCCACCCGATCCGGGCCGCTGCTATCAGGATCGCCATAAAAATCCACCTCATTCAGCAGCTCTTGGTTGGCGGCGGAAACGGTTTTATCCGGCAGATAAGCCAGGGTGGAGCAGATAAGCAGATAGAGCGCATAAGCCAACAGCAACGCTAAAATAATCTTTACTGTTTTGATCAGCAGCGGCATAGTTCGACCTCCTGGCTCATTCTGATCAGCAGTTTTTGGATGACAGCAATACTGATGATTATCCTTATCATATGACTATTGTAAACCTTTTGCTCCTGTCAATTGAATAGGCAGAAGCAGAAAATGTGGCTTTTTTGGACATTTTGTCATTCTGTCTAACAGTTGGGGCCAATTTTGGGGCAGTCTGCTATTTTTGATAAAGCAAAACCCCTCGTTCAACGAGGGGTTAGAGTTAATCCGTAAACCGCTAACATTTTAGCGGCGCAGATGGCGTGGTAACGGATTTCGCAGCACGCGCATGGCATTGAGAATGGCCAAGAGTGCTACACCCACGTCGGCAAATACTGCTGCCCACATCGAAGCGATACCGACCGCACCCAGGAGCAAGATCACTAACTTGACAGCTAAAGCAAAGACGATATTCTGACGCACAATACGTAAGGTGCGTTTGGAAATGCCGATAGCATCTGAGATCTTGGAAGGCTCATCCGTCATCAGTACCACATCGGCAGCTTCGATGGCTGCATCAGAGCCAAGACCGCCCATGGCGATGCCAATATCAGCCCTGGCCAGTACCGGCGCATCATTGATGCCATCACCGACAAAGGCCAACTTCCCGCGGGAAGATTTGCTGTTTAACAGGGTTTCTACTTTAGCCACCTTATCTGCTGGCAGCAATTCGGCATAGAATTCATCAACACCGACGGTATCTGCCACATCGGCGGCGATCGTCCGCTCATCGCCGGTCAGCATCACCGTTTTTTTGATACCAGAGGCTTTGAGTTTGCTAACAGCTTCTACTGCATCCGGCTTTAGTTCATCGGCGATCAGGATATAGCCTGCGTACTTGTCAGCCACTGCCAGATGAACGATCGTACCGCTGCCCGGTGTGATCGGGGGCATAGCAATTTGCTCGCGTACCATCAGCTTTTCATTACCAGCCAGTACTTTGGTCCCGTCGATGATGGCCTCAACGCCGAGCCCAGCCAGTTCTTCTACAGAGTCGATCTTGCTCAGATCGATCTCCTGTCCCCAGGCCTCACGCAGTGAGAGGGAAATCGGGTGATTAGAGGAGCTTTCAGCATAAGCGGCGATACGCAACAGCTCCTGCTGGCTCATTTCCTGCGGAACGATCTCTTTAACCCGGAAAACACCACGGGTTAGCGTGCCGGTTTTATCAAAGACAACGATTTCTGTATTAGCCAAGGCCTCCAGATAATTACCGCCTTTGACCAGTACACCATTGCGTGAAGCACCGCCGATGCCGCCAAAAAAGCCCAATGGTACGGAAATGACCAAAGCACAGGGGCAAGAGGTGACAAGGAAGACCATCGCCCGGTAAACCCAGTCGCTAAATAGCTCTCCTGGAACGAACAGCGGTGGAATCACTGCCAGCAGTACAGCAATGCCAACTACTATTGGGGTATAATAGCGGGCAAATTTGGTGATGAAGTTCTCAGAGCGGGATTTCTTGGCGCCGGCATTTTCTACCAGGTCTAGAATACGGCTGGCAGTGGATTCAGCAAATTCCTTAGTTACCTGTGCAGTTAGCAGTCCATTGATATTGACACAACCAGAAAGAAGCGTATCTCCTTCATTGACCTCGCGGGGCAATGATTCGCCGGTGAGGGCAGAGGAGTCTACGGATGAGTGTCCTTCGATCACCACTGCATCCAATGGCACCCGCTCGCCTGGCTTGATGATGATAGTATCGCCAACATGAACTTCATCAGGATAAACCTTTTCTAATTGGCCATCGCGGCTGATATTAGCGTAGTCTGGGCGAATATCCATTAGCTCGGAGATCGAGCGGCGCGAGCGGTTGACTGCCCGGCTCTGGAAGTACTCACCGATCTGGTAGAAGAGCATTACCGCGGTGGCTTCTGGGTAATCACCGAGGATAAAGGCGCAGATAGAGGCGATGCTCATCAGGAAGTTTTCGTCAAAAATCTGTCCGTGCAGGATATTGCGTCCGGCACGGATAAAGACCTCTGCGCCAACACAAAGTAATGCTACGCTGAAGATGACCAGACGGGCGGTAGTCAGCTCCTGCGCAAGACAGTAGCCGACGATGAACAGCACCGCGCTGATGATGATCGTTACCAGCCGCCGGTCATTGGCCGACATTTTCATCATGCTCACCTTCTTTGTTGTTAGGCTCTTCTTACTTCGACATCTGGCTCGTATTTATGCACCAGAGCAGTAGCATGATCAAAAATATCTGCTAGGGCATCTTCTTCACCTTCGATGGTCAATTTGCCAGTCATAAAATTGAGATTAGCTGAATTGACCCCGGGTAAAGCCTGAACAGCGGATTCTATTTTTGCTGCACAATGTGCGCAGTCCAGTCCGATCAAACGCAGATTTTTTTTCATGGTGACAGCCTCCGTTAGTTCGATTTATCAGTTGAACAATCATTCAACTATCTACTGGTATTATAGTTGAGTACATGCTCAATTGTCAATAGTTTTTGCCAAAAAGTTATTACTTTTGCTAAAAAACTTTTTAGCAGAGGCTAGAAGAGTGTTTAGAACTGCTCTTTTCTGCGTAGACGCAGATAAAAAGCTGAGCAAATGACTAGCGAAATAGCATCAACGATAGGCTGGACCCACATGCAGCCATAAAGAGGCAGGAGGGTATCCATCAGGAACAAGAGGGGAATATCGAGAACACCTTTACGCAGGATAGAGCAGACCAGTGATTCTTTGGCTTTACCCATAGCCTGAAATTGAATAATCATGGGATAACAGATAGCCATTAATGGCATAGCAGTGACCATTCGGCGCAGAAAAGCTGCGCAATAATCAATAGTAGTTTGATCAGCAATGAAAAGTGAGGCTATCTGTGATGCAAATAACTCATAGATGATAACACAGAGTAGTGAAAAGGCTAGTGAAACTATGCAACCTAAACGAAAAGCCTCCTGTCGCCGCTGTTGATTGCCTGCTGCATAATTGTAGGCCAGCATTGGTAGTAGACCATTGGCTACGCCAATAGAAAAATATAGTGGTAGTTGATCTAATTTTTTTACAATACCTAACGCGGCTACCGCCTCTGTTGGATATTGAGCAACAAAGCGGGCTTGGGCTGCAACCGCTACTACAGTGAGAGCATACTGCAAGGCTGAAGGAAAACCAATGGCAAGAACTGCCTTAAGATATTTTTTGCCATAACGAAGGAGCCGTGGCTGAAAGCTGAGTACAGTGGTATAGCGTCTATGGTAAAGGTAAGTACAAAAATACAGCATAGATGCCAGATTAGCGATTGCGGTAGCTATGCCAGCGCCAGTAGCCCCCAGGCCTAAACAGGACGGTAAAACGAAAAGCGGATCTAGGATGATATTCAGAATACCTCCTAGGGAAATACCAATGGAGGCACTAGCTGCATTGCCTTCGGCGCGTATTAGATTAGCCATCAGCGTACTGAGAATAGTGAAAGGACCACCGATGATAATTACCCAGTAGGCATAATTCAGAGATAGCTGATAGGTTTCGTAAGTAGCACCGCAGATCGTCAACAAGGGGCTTTTGGCTAGCCAAAAGAGTAAAGAAAAGAGCAGAGCGCTTAAGACACCTCCCCAGAGAGAGATAACGGAGATATGCCGTGCTTTTTCCGTCTCCTTGGTTCCCATGGCACGGGCAAGGGCGCTGGCTCCACCCACTCCAAAAAGGTTAGAGATAGCTGTCAGCATAACAAAAGAAGGATAAACCACAGTTATAGCTGCCGTTTGATGAGGATCATTAAGTAGGCCGACAAAATAGGTGTCAGCCAAGTTATAGACCAGGGCAATCATTTGGCTGGCGATAGCAGGAGCAATTTGGGTCAGTACTGCCTTTTTAACTGGCATAGTTTCGAAGATAGCTGTTCGGCGTTCTGTTGTCAACATAATGGGATTGTTCTCTTCTTCCTTAGCGATCATCACTTACATTAGCTAAAGCTTTAGTAAGTAGGCGGATAAAGTTTTTCCTTTCCATAGCGTCCATGCCTTGAAGTAAAAGGCCGCCAGTTCGTTCCCTATTAGCAATCATCCTTAGCCCCATTTCCTGTCCGGCGGGGGTTACCTCCACGATTTGACAGCGGGCATCAGCATCAGAACGATGTAGTTCCAATAATCCCTTAGTAATCATTCGTTGGATGATCCCGCGGGCAGTCTGATGGGTGATTCCCAGATATTCCTTGAGTTCAGTAGCGGTAGCTTGGTCATGAGTTAAAAAAAATTGCAGACTATCCGCCTGTCCGCTAGTTAGATCCAAAGCCTCTAGATGGCGATTGCGGTTTTTGATGATGGTATTGGCCAGCTTTAATATTAGCCGGCCCAGTTCATTTTCGGTATTTTTCGGCATTTACTCCTCCGTTATTTTACAGTATGCTGTATAATATTATAGTGTATGCTGTATAAATGTCAAGGGTGAAATTGGTATCCGTGAGCCCTGGCAAATAAAAAACATCCCAGTGTGGGATGTTATAGGTATAGTAAAATTTTCGGCAGCAAATGAATTCGCTTAGGAGTCTTTTTTTAGCTCCATGGTCCAATAGCATAAATAATCGCCACCGTCAACTAGCAGGCGGGTATAGGCTACCTCGCGGTAGCCGCGACTGCGGTACATGGAGAGCGCCGGCAGAGATGCATCCAGAGTAATGGTATTATACTTTTTCCATAGCAGCTGTTCTAGCTGATCCATGATCTCCCGGCCATAGCCCTGGCCTTGGTATGGCGGCAACACAAAAAAACGGCATAGCTCATTACCCCGCACTGTGCAGGTGGCAAAAGCTTGTCCGTCAATGGCAAAAAGATAGACTGAGGCACTCCGCAGATCCTCTTCAATATGGCTGCGCTGATGATGGCTGAGGAAAAAAGTGACCGCACCAGCGGGGTAATAATGCGGATAGACCTCTTCGATGGTAGTGCGAACGATGTTATATACTTTTTCCAGCTGGTCTAGGCCAGCTATCAGCATTTGCACTTGCCTAACCCCTAATC
This sequence comes from uncultured Clostridia bacterium, assembly GCA_944393575.1. Lineage (GTDB taxonomy): Bacteria > Bacillota > Dehalobacteriia > UBA4068 > UBA4068 > HGM13862. The sequence goes on along the minus strand of CALYAP010000035.1, from coordinate 2,526 downwards.
ATGCCGGATATGCTCGCGGGCGATTTCGATAATGCTATTGACATGGCCGTCATCCAGACTGTAATAAACATTTTTGCCCTCGCGGCGGTATTTGACCAATTTGCCCTGGCGCAGGGTGTTCAGCTGATGCGAGACCGCTGATTTGGTCATTCCCAACGCTGAGCTGAGGTCGCAGACGCACATTTCTGATTGTTCCAATGCCCACATGATGCGGATTCTGGTTGGATCACCGAGAATTTTGAACAAGCCAGAGAGGCCGGTTACTTCACTATCCGGCAACATTTGGCCCTTGACCATCTCCACTACTTCGCTGTGGACATCGTCCTGTTCGCACAGGGGAATATTTTTACTCACTTGCTCCGCCCCCTTAAGATGCCAAAACCACTCATTAAGCCAAATCAGACCGGCAGCCGCTGGCTACGGCGCCGCTGCTAATATAATTATTTTATATTTGCAGCCGGCAGCTTGTCAAGAAATTACTTTGTAACTCCCAATAGCATTTAGGTACTACTGATCTACGAACTACCTGTTGGATTAAGAATGAAAGCTCATATCCACTAGATAAAGAAAACTTATAATTTTTTAGAGAAAGAATTGTGTTTAGAGAAAAATCTTTGTTTAAATAAATGTTTTGCGTGAGAAAAATGACGAATTTGTGAAACTTAGCCGAGATTTATGAAACATATTATTTAAAGCATTGACGTTGTGCTGCGGATGGATTACCATAGAAATAGCATACTAGAAACAGCATATCAGTAAATCATAGTTAGACGTATCATAATATTTGGGCTGTTTGATAGTAAGTATCTGGGAGGTGCGGGGATGGATTCCTCTAATAATCAACGAAATCATCAGCGTAGAGCTGGCCATAAGCTTGAACCATGGCGTTTTTTGCCTTGGTTGATGGTACTGCTGCTGGCTTTTGTTTTTTCTGCATGTACACCACAGCAGCCGTCCAATGCTGTAGTGCAGGTACAGCCATCTGACGGTACTTTAGCCGAAATCGCCCCTGAGGCGGATTTGGTAATAATCAATACTGCTACAGGCATCAGTCAGATCGCCCTCAGCGAAACTGATTCAGCCAATGGCCTGGTCAACGTTTTGCAGAATTTGGCTACAGATACCATCCAGGAGAATGATTTTTTTGTTTTCAACTATGGAGATAAAGCCGAACATGAATTTTTGATCGTATTATATAATGCTGAAGAAGTGCTTTTGGAGCAGACTGTTCAGCTCGATTTAAGCAGCCGTCAATATCTCATCGTCACCGAAGACGGTGGGAAATATTCGCTGGTAGTAGAGGAAGAAGGCGGGGAGCTAATCTCTGGTCTCAATGACCAGCAGGGTAGTGAGGAAGCACAGGACAATAGTCAGTTGGCGGCAGATCTTTATGCCGCCTATCAGCAGGCCGCTGCTGGTGACACCGCAGCACGCGAGGAGCTGTTTTCCCTGCTGCCGCAAATCACTGATTGGGCTGCCTATCAAGAATTAGGTGAAGAAGGAAGCGATCCTCTCAACGATCTGCTAGGATGGCTGTGGCAACAGCGTGACAGCCTCAGCGGGCAGGAGCTGACGGCGGTGATCGAAATAGCCAATACCGGTCTGGATGGAGCTTATGCTGAGGGAGTGCAGGCGCTTTATTATGACCGCTTTTCCGTTGACCCGCTCACCTTTTTGACAGCGATGTCTGAGACCAGTGAAGCAGCGCAGGAACAGGCCGCCGATCTGCTGGCCGCAGAGCTCTATTATCATGCTGAGACCCCGTGGCAAGATGACCTTCCCGACCTGGATCAGCAGCAACAGGCTGCTTTGGAGCACATCTTGGCCCGGGAGGATTATTGGCTGGAACGGCGTGCTGAAGATACTAGCCTTACTCAGTAATTTCATTAGTATGCCATAGTAGTTATAAAACTTAGTAAATTCAGTACAAAAACTTAATAAAATCTTTATTTGACTCCATGACTTATTGTTTACAATGAGTTTATGGAGTTATTTTTTTACTTTAACAGTGAAACCAAACAGTGTTCAAAAACGTCTATATTTATATAGAGGATTTATATAGAGGGAATTTTTGGCTACAAACAGGGTATGATAGCAACGAGACTTCTGACTTTTGCTGGGGCTAGAGCACTGTCAATAAATAGATAAGAGGATAGGATAATGGCAGAATTGATTATCAGCAGGGCAGCGGTTGAGCATAATGCCGCCGTCATCCGCCAGCAGATTGGTGCTGTTCCGATTATCGGGATGGTCAAGGCCAACGGCTATGGTGTCGGGACGGTTGACTTTGCCCGCCTATTGATTAGCTGTGGGGTACAAATGCTGGCAGTCTCTGATCTGGAAGATGCCTTAACTTTGCGTAGGGCAGGGGTCGATCAACAGCTGCTATTGCTGACACCGCTTTATGATGACCAACAGGTAGCGCAAGCCATAGAGCATGATATTACGATCACGATTGCCAGCCGCAGTGGTGTTGAGGTCGCAGAAAGGGCAGCAGCGATGCTTGACCGCTCGGTCGATGCTCAT
>CALYAP010000034.1 GCA_944393575.1 uncultured Clostridia bacterium | reverse complement strand
GTGAAGAAGATGACGTAGAGGATAACCAAAATACAAATTATTGGGATGATCTTGTTCAAGATAATGCTCTTGAAGCTATTGTCTTTGGCGTTCTCTTTGATGTTACCAAGGCAGATGAAAGCATATGCGGTGGTAGCGCAGATAGCCATGATGACGAACCAGTCGTTGATACCATCGAACAATGGGCCGCCGAATACTTCCGGACCACCATAGGCATAGCCGCCGTACATGGTAGCGCAGAAGGAAATGATTAGATAGATGAACATACCAACATGTGGGATCTGATGTTTGTTGAGCTTGGTAAGAGCTTTCGGCAGGATGCCTTTTCTGCCCTGGTCATACAGGAAGCGAGGCATCATGGAGTAGAAAGCGAGGCCGCAGGCCAATGCTGCCAACATAACGCCAATGGAGACGATTGTTGCACCAGCAGTGTAGCCGAGCATATTAGCATAAGCAGCCAGAGCGTCACCAGTCGGGATCAGCTCAGTAGCTTGCTCAGGAGTCAAGGTAGCAGTCCAGAGCCAGCAACCAACAACGTAGATGATACCGGTGAGCAGTGCAGAAACTGGAATAGCAAATTTAACGTCTTTGGCGCCGCCTTTGAGTTCCTCACCCATGAAGGATGGAGCCTCAAATCCGACGTAAGACCAAATCCAGGTCAGTGTGCACAGTAGGATACCAGTCATACCATGCTCAGCACTCGGAGCAAAAGCGTTGGTCAGAGAAACACCGAAATCAAAACCAGTAGCAGAGAGGGTGATCAGCTTGATGCCAGGCCAGATCAACATAACCATCTCAGCGATGAAGACGACAACCAGAGCTTTGGTGGAAAGCTCAACACCGAACCAGGTCAGAGCGACCATGATTGCGGCGAAAATCAACCAACCGACGATGATCGGGATACCGGTCATGGATTCGAGATAAGTAGCGAAAATGGTGGGCGGGCAAGCGGAGGTGGTGAGCATAACGCCGTAGTAAACGAACATGCACCACAAACCAGCTTTTTTGCCGAAGATCTCGGTGATATAAGAATAAGTACCACCGCAGTTGTTATATTTCTCAGAGAGATTACCATAGCTCAAACCGATAAAGATACAAAGCAAAGTAGCGAATACTGCAGCCAGGGAAATACCGGTACCGGTCTGGCTGAGGAAAGTATGCATGGAACCGCCGATGCACATAACCGGAGCTGCGCCAGCGACTGCCATCAAGGTAATTTCACCGCGGCCAATGGCACCAGCTTTAAGGGTTTGTTCTTGGACTTGGTTTTCCATTATTAGCTTTCTCCTTTCGAACTAAGTTTAAGATTGGTATATAATTGCAGATAAAACCTAACACATGCTAATTGATTCTGTTAAAGTTCTCTCATATTCCAGTGCATAGATAATGTGTAGTATGGAATAGGAAAAAACTTCAATCAAAACAATTGCATAGAGCCTCCTTTCTCCTCTGATTTTTTACCCGATAATTAACTTTTCTTAGTCAGAACCTAAACTTCTGATAAAGAACAGCAAATTATCAGGAAAACGTCACAAAGAATTATACTATCTTTTTGGCGTAAAGGCAAGAGATAAATGAAAAAAATCTGAATTTTTCTGAAAATTTACGTTTGTTTCGACAATCTTTTTAGATAAAAACTATTCTAAGAGGGATTTATCTCGCATATGTTAATAGATTTTTCTTTTGCTATTTTTATTTTTTATCTTAAAACATGGATATAGCGCAAGATTTAGATCACTAAATTTGTGATTAGCCATGCCTTTTTTAAGAGTAAGTGGCTTTTTTTACGCATAGTGATCATTTGCTTGCTTAAGAAAGAGCGTATTTGTTTATTTTATCATCCGGATATGATAATATAGTATGAAAGAAAAGCTGAGATTAGTATTAGTGATGTCATAATTAGTCTAATTGAATAAAAACAGGGAGGCAGGCGCATGTTTTTTGAGAATATAACTTTGATCGATGAAACGATGCAGGTGCGTGAGCATATGTATCTGGGAACCATTGATGATAGAATCAGCTATCTTAGCGATGTTCCACCGGCTGATCCTTCCTTATATGGTGAGGAATACGGAGCTTGTTCAGGTAAATTATTTATCCCTGGTTTTTTTAATGCACATAGTCATGCTGCAATGCACTTGCTGCGTGGTTATGGAGAGAATTTAACTTTGCATGATTGGTTGAATCAGCGTATCTTTCCTTTTGAGGCGCATTTGACTGCGGATGATATTTATTGGGCTACCCAGCTGGGTGCTGCAGAAATGCTGCGTTTTGGCATTGTGGGGACCACTGATATGTATTCGATGGGCGAGGCTATGGGACGGGCCTTTGCTGATAGCGGAATTAAAGCTAATTTTTCAGTGGGTACCACCTGTTTTGATGACCGTACTTTTCAGCAAATGCCGCAGTATGCTGAGACGCTGAAGTTAAAAGAGCTCTTCCATGGCTATGATAATGGCCGTCTGCAGGTCGATTTTTCTCTTCATGCTGAATATACCTCCAGCGAAAGAATCGCCAGCGGGATAGCCGAAGCGGCCGCCGAGGCTGGCTTGGGAATGCATTGTCATGTTTCAGAAACGGCTTTTGAGGTAGCTGGCTGTCGTGAACGTCATCAAGGTAAGAGCCCTGTCAAATACCTGGCGGATTTGGGCGTTTTTGATGTTCCAACTACAGCTGCGCATTGTGTGCATATCGATGAGGAAGATATTGCTATTTTAGCAGACAAAAAGGTCACTGTTGCCAGTTGTCCTAAGAGTAATATGAAGTTAGCCAGTGGCTTCTGTCCAGTTGGTAAATTATTGCAGTCAGGCGCTAATGTTGCCTTAGGTACTGATAGTGTGGCCAGCAATAATAACCTCAATATGCTGGAAGAGATCAAAACTTTTGCGCTGATTCATAAAGGCGTTAGCGGCGATCCTACTCTTATTACTCCGGCAGAGGCGCTTTATGCAGCTACTCGTGCTGGAGCAGTGGCCCAGGGGCGGCAGGATTGCGGTTGTCTCAAAGAGGGCTATAAGGCGGATATCGTGGCGCTAAATATTGATACTATTTATATGCGCCCTAGCCATAATCAATTGAACAACCTTGTTTATGCCAGCTGCGGCAGCGATATTGTGATGACTATGGTTGATGGACGCGTGCTTTATGACCGCGGCTCCTTCCCGCATCTGGATATAGAAAAGCTGTTGTATGAGACTGAGCATTCCTGCCAAAGAATATTGCGTGAATTGCAAAGTGTACAGTCCTAAATGCTTATAATAAAATAGAGCTTTGTTGAGCTATTTTTAAAAATCTATATTTAATATAGAAGTAATATGTGATAAATACCACAATAAGGGGGAGAATATGGTTCATAAGCGTGCTATTATTTTGATTGTTGTGGCTATAGTTGTTTGTTGTAGTGCGTTAGTAATTGGGTTGCTGTCAGATGATGAAGACGGAGTTACTGTTGCTAGCAGAGAAGCAATTTTGCAAGATCTACCTAAAGGTATAGATTGGCAGATCGCATCGGAGATACTGATTGACGATTATTTACTTAGCAGCATTTATTCTCCTACCAAGGATGGGGTGGCGATTTTTGCTCCGCAAAAAAACGGTGGCTATGAATATCAAAGTATCCATTATGCTAATAAAGGCGATATAGTTATTGCTCATGTCATAACCAACCAGAGCTATTATGATATCTTCTACCTTGATCAAGCAGATTTGTCCTATGCAGAAGTTATCTACACTGTAGATGGACAGCAGTTGGCGCCGGTACAATTAGACTTGGTAGACGCCAAAATCTGCTATCATCAAGCTCCAAGTGATGATTATCGCCTAGACGTCCGCTATTATGATAGAAATGGCAATATCTATCAATAAAATAATGTTAAGCGATTATTGAAAAGTGTTTTCCTCTAGTAGGGGCTTAATGAAAAAACCTGGATGCCAATTTGCCTAGGCAACCAGGTTTTTTATCATGGTTCTTAAGGTAATTATTATTCAAATAATGACAACTGCTTAGCTTTAGGCATTCTATGCTCAGCTGCTTCTTTGACTAGCATTTCTTCAGGAATAAGCCTCAAAAATGAGGATTGCTCAGGCCTGCTAACTAAGATCAGCTCATCTTTAGCCCTGGTCATGCCAACGAAGAAAAGCCGCTTTTCTTCATCTTCGTCTGCGGTGAGTCCTTGGATATGGAAGGGGAGAACGCCTTCCTTGAGGCCTGCCACAAAAACGATCGGATATTCCAGGCCTTTTGCCCCATGTAGCGTCATTAGCGAAACAGCTTCCGGGACATATTCCTTGCTGCCGCTGCGTACGATATCTGCTTCTTTGCCAGATGCTACGTTGGCCAGCAGATCGCTTATTTTGGGGCAGAGAACAGCAGTATGCAGCAGTTTTTCCATAGCCTGATTTTCGCCCAAAAAGTTGCCGTCAATCCAAGAGCTGATCAGCGCGGCAGCCTTTTCTTTTTTTGTTCGGAGAGCGAATTGGTCTTGCAGTTCCTGCAATCTAACTTCTCCTAGAGCTTTATTGCAGATAAGTCGAGATATAGCGTCCTCTTTATCGATCAGAGTACGGAAAAAGGAGAGACATAGATGCACTTGGTCATCTTCAAGAAAATCTTCCCGGCCGCTGATAGTATAGGGGATACCGGCAGTATCCAAGCAATAGGCAATCTGCTCTGCCTGATTGTGGGTGCGGTAGAGCACCGCGATATCGGACAGGCTATGCGTTTGATCTCCACGCCGCGACCTTTTGTTGTTATGTGCTTTGACCATATCGATACCGCCGACGAGGCGGTCGATTTCTTCTGCAATGTAGATCCCTTCTGCTAATGGTCCGTCAGTATCCTTGAGTCTTACCGGGAGGTTAAGGGTTCTGCTGGTATGTAATTTGGGTGAATGGCCATCGCTGAGAAAGGCTTGAGCGCAGTTGAGAATTTCAGCTGTGGAACGGTAGTTTTCGGTCAAGCCAATGGTTTGGGCTTGGGGGTGTTTCTGTAGGAAAATTTCAAAGCAATCAGCTTTAGAGCCACGGAAGCCATAGATGGACTGGTCCGGGTCACCAATGATAAAGAGCGAGTCAGCACGTTTGGCCCAGGCTTCGATCAAGCGCAGCTGCAGCTCATTGATATCCTGGAATTCATCTACCAGCAGATGAGTTCCTTTGCCATAGTTGGGATCATCTGTGGCTAAAGTTAGGGCGTTGAGGAGAATATCATCGAAATCTGCTGCTTGGTATGCTGCTAATTTTTGCTGATAGCACTCTATCAGCTGAGGAGATAATTCGCTCTCTGCACCATTCTTTTGCCGCGATAATTCACGCAGAAAAGTTTTCGCTGACATATTGATATTTTGTTCTTTTAATGCCTCATCCGCAAGTGTTTGTGCCGCATATTCGTCGATGATAGTGATATTTGCCCCGTTTTCCCGCAGCGTTCTCAAAGCCAGAGAATGAAAAGTGCCGATACGCATGCGTTTAAGCATTTTTTTGTTTTTATAATGGGCTAGCAATCTTTCTTGCAGTTCGCCTGCTGCCTTGTTGGTAAAAGTAACGGCAGTGATTTTGTCTGGAGCCACTCCGCTGTCTAAGAGATGAATGATACGATAGATCAATGTCCTGGTTTTGCCAGTACCGGGTCCTGCTAGAACAGCAATTTCCTTGGCGTCAGATGATACTGCCTGCCACTGCTCCTGGTTAAGATTATACGGATAACCAGTAGATTTGGCTTGTTCAGGAAGTTGTTTGGCGCTTGCAATAGTGGTATGAGGTGTGGTGATATTTGGTTTTGCCGGCTCCGCAAAACCAAAATTGCCAAAGATGGAGGTTTGCCCTGTCAGTTCATCTCTTTCTTCAGGGGTAAAGAGGGTGACCTTGCCATAGGCTCCATCATAGCCAGGAGCCAGGGTTACGCGGCCCTCCCGCAGCCTGGAGATCCCTTCAGCAATAATCGGCGAGCTAATACGGGCGATATCGTCTAGCGGCGCCTCGCGGAGGATATAGAATTCAGGGCCTAATTCACGCAGCATCCGTTCATATAGGGCGGTTACTTTTTTGGAGGCAGTGGTCATTCCTGCGCAGGAAGCAATAGTCTCGGCCAAGGGGACTAGTTTTTCATAGGGGCGCATTTGGGGAGAAAGATAATCTTCAGGATAATCGGCTAATTCCTCGACCCGGTGGGAGACACCGAGTATCAGCTTGCCCCCGCAGACTGGGCAGATATTACCCTGTGCTATCGCCACGGATGGGGTGCAGGAATATTTACAGGAGCGGTGGCCATCCCAATGGTATTTGCCCTCTTCAGGGAAAAATTCGATTGTACCGACGAACTCCTTAGACCCTTTTGTGGCTAGTGCTTTAGCTATAGCGGGATAAGAGAGTTCGCAGGCGAAAAGATTAGCCTCTCTGGCTAAATTAGCAGGAGAGTGGGCATCAGAGTTGGATACCAGCGCATAGTCTTGCAGTGCCGCAAGACGAAGATTCATCTGTGGGTCAGAAGAAAGACCGGTTTCTAAGGCATGGATGTAGGGAGTTAAATCCTCAAAACACTCTTCGATTTTATCGTATCCGGAATAAGCGCCAAAGAGTGAAAAATGTGGTGTCCAGATATGAGCGGGAATAAAGATAGCCTTATCACATACTTCCAGCGTCAATTCTAGTAGGTCATGGCTGGATAGACCAATAATCGGACGCCCATCAGCTTTCAAATTGCAGCCCAGAGCCTCCAGTCGCTGAGATAGCATCTCCGCAGCTTCAATGCTAGGCATCAGGATCACATTATGGATTTTGCGCACACGCCCTTTGTCTTTATAGATTGAGCTGATCTCGCTTGAGATGATAAAACGAGGTGGTTCAGGTTCCTCCTTAACTCCGGAGTGCTCTATTCTATGCTCAGCTTTTAATCTGTAGAGGCCTTCTTCTGCCGGTTCCAACTTTTGGCGCAATTCCTCCCGGTATGCTGCATGAGTAAAGTCGCCGCTGGCAATTAGATGCAGTCCTTTTCGGCGTGCCCAATATTCCAATTGCACTGGTTCACAGGCTGGACTGGTGGCACGCGAATAACGGGAGTGGATATGTAAGTCGGCAATAAACATGGATATCTCCTAAATATAAATACAGTTTATTTATGAGTATTAGCTATGGGCTAGAGATAGCTGATAGCTATTTATTGGCTAAGTTATAAGTGGCAGCGTTTTCCAAATGATAAAAATAGACAATTAGAAGGATAAAAGAAAGCTGACGCCGCTAAAAACGGCGTCAGCTTGTTTGTTTCATAACTGGCTTTGGTTCCTTTTTAGCAAAGTGCTGTTTTACTTACAGTTTTTTGCTAACAGTATCGATAACATTATCAACAACTTTAGGAGCAACGCCGATGTAGTTGAGCGGAGTGAGAATCTTGCGGACTTCTTCTTCGCTGAAGACGGAAGTAACACGCGGATCTTCGAGGAGGCAGTCAGCAAGGTCGCGTTCCTGTTCATAGGATTTCATCGCGGATTCGTAAACAACTTCATGAGCATCCATACGGCCGATCTTATGACCGAGCTCGATCATCATTGCTTCAGCAGTTACGCCGCCGCGGGTAAGATTGATGTTGCGGAGCATTCTCTCTGGATAAACATGAATGGTGTCGAGCAGCCATTTAGTGGTCTCGAGGATGAAGCCGCCGGTGATGTAGAGGGTAGGCATATACCACCAGTCAGCCATCATGCAGGCAGTGCAGCGTTCATGCTGCGGATGCTGGCAGTTGATGGCAACGTTGGTCAGGCCGTTGACTACCCAAGTCATACCCATAACGGTTTCGTAGTTGTCTGGATTTCTCTTTTGCGGCATGGTGGAGGAGCCGAGTCTTCCGGGCGGGAAGTCCTCTTCGATCTCGCCGACTTCCTGTTTGTGCATGCCTTGGAGGTCGAAGCAGATTCTGGAGCAGCTGGAGCATAGCACGTTGATGATTGAAGCGAATTCTCCGAAGGTGTCTCTGGCGGCATGCCAAGGAGCAGTAGGCTGAGCCAGGCCGAGGATCTCAGCCAGACGTTTTTGAACTGCGAGGGCATCATAGCCATCGATGACCAAGGTAGCAAGAGTACCGGCTGCACCAAAGAACTCAACTTTGAACAGGCGGGAACGGCATTCTCTCAAACGCTCGAGGCTGCGGGAGAGCTCGTCAGCGTAGATAGCGCATTTTTCACCAAAGGTGATCGGTACAGCATGCATTTGATGAGTACGGCCAACCATCGGAGTGTCGCGATATTTTTTCGCGAGATCCAGGCAGGTTTGAACCAGGCCGGTGAGGATCTCTTCATAGTAGTAAGAGGTGTCTCTCAGCAGCAGTACGAAGGTGCTATCGGTCAGATCCTGGAGAGTAGCGCCCCAATGAACCCATTTGCCGAGGCCGTTTGGGCAGATTTTTTCCAGCTGCCAGATAGCGGGGATGCAGGGATGAGTGGATTCCATGATCTTATCATGCATAAGGTCGAGGTCAAAGTCGGAAACTTTGACATTGCGAATAGCGGCAGAAACGCCGTTAGGAACGATACCAAATTCCTCTTCAGCTTGAGCCAAAGCAGCCCAATATTCAAGCCATTTGGCCAGCATGTTTTCGTCGCTCCAAATTTCTCTGGCACGCTCGGTACCGCAGAAATCTTTCAGGAGCACAGAGTCGGTCATTGTGTGTCCCATAATTTTGCCTCCCATTCTAAAATAGTAAATATAGTATTTTTATTATTATTGCTGTAGTTCAGCAATATAATCAAAACTTTATGTAGTCCTTTTTAATTGCAGTACAGGATACAGCATATCATAACTTAGAAATAAAGTAAAGAATAGTCTTGAAATTTTCTTCTCTTGCTAAATAATAAAAACAAAATAACAAAAAATTCAATCAATTTACATTATACGCTAAAAAGGTCCAAAAGTAAAGCCTTCTTGATTTAATCTCCTGTAAATATTTGCTTTGAGCAGATACTATATTTGTCATGAAAACCTTTACTAAAATAGATTTAATTGAACTAAATAGTTTTGATCATAATGACGTTTTGTAATCTGCTCTTTTATCTATCATAAAAGTATGTTCTAAAAACGATAGCTAGACCCATAGAATTAAGCAATAGTATAAAAGTGAAAGTTTGGTGTTACTGATGAAGGCCAAAACCAAACAGGCAGACCTGTTGATAATGGAAATTGAATTACACATCAACCAACGTCTTTTTGAGCAAGGGGCTGTTAGTGAAGAAATGTACCGCAGTGCCAAGGAGACCATCATCAGTTGCCAGGGGAGGGGTGTCCATGGATCTATATGCAATACGCAATGAATTAGCTCAGGGCCGCTCTATTTATGATTTGCCTCTGCGAGTAACCTTCTATGCCAGAGTCTCCAGCGACAGTAATGAGCAATTGCATTCCCTGCAGGCACAGTCCGAATATTTTCAAGGATTTATCAGTAATAGTGATAACTGGCAGTATGTAGATGGTTATATAGATGAAGGCATTAGCGGAACCAGTGTCAATAAACGCGGTAGCTTCTTGAGAATGATTGATGATGCTCATTTGGATAAGTTTGATTTTATTATCACCAAAGAAGTGTCGCGTTTTGCCCGTAATACTTTGGATAGTATCAAGTACACGCAGGATCTCTTAGCGCATGGGATCGGCGTTTTTTTTCAATCTGATAATATCAATACCCTAATGCCGGATTCAGAGTTGCGTTTGACGATCATGGCCTCGGTAGCGCAAGATGAAGTGCGCAAAACCTCGGAGCGGGTCAAATTTGGTTTCCGTAGGGCTATCGAGAAGGGAGTTGTTTTGGGCAGCGACCGTATCTGGGGCTATAAAAAAGACCAGGGGAAATTGGTTATCGTCGAAGACGAGGCGAAAATGGTTCGCCGTATCTATGAGCTGTTTGCCATCGATAATATGGGGATGCGTTCTATAGCTAAACAGTTGACAGAGGAGGGGTATCGCAATTCGCATAATAAACCGCTAAGCTTCAGTACCATTTCCGGTATTCTTAGTAATCCTAAATATAAAGGCTATTATTGTGGCAATAAAACACATAAAATCGACTATAAGCTGGACAAGGTTAAATATTTGGATCAAAAGGAATGGGTGCTTTATAAAGATATCGAAAAGGTACCGCCGATCGTCAGTGAAGAGTTGTGGGATAAGGCTGCGCAGATCAGGGCCAAACGGAGCAAAAAATATGGCAAAAGCGCTGCCAATAACCGCTATCCCTATAGCAGCAAAATTATTTGCCAGCAACACCAAGTGCCTTTTTACCGTGCGGTATATAAATATCGTACCGGAGAACGGGAAGTTTGGCAGTGCCGTGAATATGCTCAAAAGGGACGGGCAGGATGCCTGGCACCGGTTGTTTATACCGATGAGGTAGATCAGATAATGCGCCGCTGCTTACAGGCCGTCCTTCCTTCAGATAAGAAAATCATCGCTGATCTGCTGGCTATTTATCAGCAGGCCAGTGATGGTTGTCAAAATGAATCTGCTATAAGCGAGTTAAATGCTGAATTGGAGACCTTGCAGCAACGCAAAGACCGTTTGCTGGATTTGAATATTTCCGGCCGTATTAGCGATGAGGAATTTGCTGAGCGCAACGAACGCTTCAATGAGCAGATCGTAGGGCTAAGGGCCCGATTATGCCGCCTAGAGGAGGATGTCACCAAGGTAGCTGATGTGACGCGGAATTGGTCCGTTATAAGCAAGAAGATCAGCGACGAGCTGGCTTTCGCCAATGGCTTTACTAATCCGGTTATGGACGCCCTTTTGGACCATATCGAGGTGGAGGTCATCGATGAAGAGCGCGCCAGATTGAATGTTTTCCTCCGCGAGGGAATAGAGGTCAGGAAAAAATCTTTGTTGCCCAGTAGTGGCAGGCAAATACCGACGGTAGGGGAAGCTCAATCCGCCACACAGCCCCCGGGAGTTTTTGCGGGGAGCCTCCTGCTGATGGTTAAGCCACGGCTACTTCTGTTTGTTACAGAGGATACATATCATACGTGCCGATATCAGCACAGAGATAACACCACTGATCGGCACGGAGAAGCAGTGTGAGGAATTGGTTCACTATATCATGGATCAGTTTGAAGATGATCCACAGGCGATCTGGAATACCAATGTTTTTGGTAAAAGTCTTCATGAACTGGTTTCTGATGGTATCAACAGCAAGCTTTATCAGATGCCGGAGAATGCCCGCCAGAAATTGACCTATACCTTGCAACGGATAGTTAATGAAAATGGCGGTGGCATCATCTGCATTATTCTCTAGAAAAATTAGGTATTCTATTGATAAATAATTATTAAAAAACCGTTGGTAACAGACAGCGCTTAGCGCTGTCTGTTTTGTTACTGTCAAAGCAGGATATTTTTTGTTAACGGGGAACAATCATCTTATGGCAGAGACAGTATTTCCACGCGTTTATGGCGTGGCAGAAATTAATTATTATCTCAAACAATATTTGGCGGAGGATCTTTTTCTGGGCCAACTGGCAATACGCGGAGAAATTAGCGGCTATAAGTCGCATAGCTCCGGGCATATTTATTTTACTCTAAAAGAACAGGATAGCTCTATTAGGTCAGTAATGTTTCGCCGTTATGCCGGGCGATTATCCTTTACCCCTCATGATGGCGAAGAGGTAGTTGTCATTGGTGCAGTATCTCTTTATGAACGTGACGGCTCTTGCCAGATTTATGTTGAAGAGATTTTTCCTGCTGGCGGCGGTGCGCAGGCCCGCGCTTTAGCTGAGCTGAAAGAACGTTTAGCTGAGGAGGGCTTGTTTGCTGAGGAGCGGAAAAAACCTTTGCCTCGGTTTGCTTTTAACATTGGGGTAGTGACTTCTGGGGAGGGAGCTGCCTGGGCGGATATTCAACGTATCGCTTATGCCCGTAACCCGCAAGTGCAGTTGCAGCTTTATCCGGCTTTAGTGCAAGGAGATGCTGCCTCGGAATCGATCGCCGCTGCGATAGCCAAGGCTGACTTAGGCGGACATGATATTCTGATAGTTGGCAGGGGAGGCGGAGCAGAGGCGGATTTGGCTGCCTTTGATACCGAGCTTGTGGTAAGAGCGGTGGCCGCTGCCCAGACTCCCATTATTTCTGCGGTAGGCCATGAGAGTGATTTTAGCCTTTGCGATCTGGCTGCTGATCTACGGGCTGCCACACCTACCCATGCTGCACAGATGGCTGTGACTGATTTGATTGATACCCTGGCAAAGATCACTGGATTGACTGAGCGGTTGACCGCAGGAGTGCAGCGCTTATTGCGGGGATTTAAACAGCGGATAGATGCTGCTGACCCAGCTCAGAGTATGCTGGCTGCGCTATCGCAATATGAACGCCAGTTGCTGATAGAGAGTGCTCGTCTGGAGGCTTTTAACCCTCAAGCTACCTTGAAACGGGGATTTGCGCTTGTGGAAAAAAACGATGGTTCCTTGGTTCGATGCCCACAAGAAGTGCAGGCGGGCGAAAGAATCATGATTCATACGGCACAGGGAACATTTCGGGCGATTGTGGAGGATAATGATAATGGCTAAGGCAAAAACTTTTACCCAGATGATGGATGAATTAACAGAGATCACCGCTACTATTGAACGCGGTGAGTTGCCTTTAGAAGAGATGATGAAGCTATATAAGCGTGGTATGAAACTGGCGGAATCCTGCCGAGCTAAGATTACTGCAGCGGAGGAGAGTGTCCGAATGGATATGCCAGAACAGGAGATTAAAGAATAAGCTTTATTATACACGAGCATGTTTATGGCTGCTAAGTATAATAATATTGGCAAACAAGCTTTAAGAAAACGGAGAAAATAGATGAATTTGACAGCGTATTTGGAGCAGATAGCAGGAGAGCTACAGCAAGAATTAGCGTGTTTATTGCCGGACACTAATACTGATTCGCCATTGACAGCAGCGATGAGATATAGCGTTTTTAATGGTGGTAAGAGATTGCGTCCAGCGCTTTTTTGCTCTACTGTCACGGCCCTGGGAAGCGATTATCACCCGCTATTGCCGTATGCTGCTGCTATTGAGATGATTCATTGCTATTCGCTGATTCATGACGATTTGCCGGCAATGGACAATGACGACCTGCGCCGTGGACAGCCCACCTGCCATATTGTTTATGGTGAAGATATGGCAATCCTGGCCGGTGATGCACTATTGACTTTAGCCGCGGAGATTTTGAGCCGCCCCTTAGCAGATATTCCTGCTGATCGGCAACTAGCAGCAGCTAAAGAAATTATGAGTGGTGCGGGAGATATGGTAAAAGGACAAGCGCTTGAGATTGCTGCTGCTAATAAAAATATTAATATAGATCTGTTGACTAAAATATATCGGGGCAAGACTGCCGCTCTTTTTCAGGCGGCCGCCCTTGGTGCAGCCTGCTTAACTGGCGCTACCGCTAAACAAAAAGAGGAGCTCACCAACTACTGCCTAGAGTTAGGGCTGGCCTTTCAGATTACTGACGATATTTTGGATATCAAAGGTGATGAAAAAGTGGTTGGTAAAAGGGTCGGCAGCGATTTGAAAAATGACAAGCTCACTTTTGTCTCGATCATGGGATGTGACGCAGCAGCTATAGAAGCAGCTAATGCTGCCAAGCGGGCAGTGGCTTCCTTGGCTTCCTGGGGTAAAGAGGCGGATATTTTGCGTGCATATCCGGATTTTTTTGTCCATCGTGACCACTGATATGTGACTACTGTTTTTGCTGATGATACTGTGATATTGATTGTAATAATTGGTAGGAAATGCTATAATGGCGGTATTGTTTAATGTAAGCCTCTAAATGATTGCTTTGAGCAGGTGTGTTGAATATATAAGTTTGCGATATTGAGGTATCATATGATTAAGATTGCGAACAAAAGAGTGCTGGTTTCTTTTATTTTAGCAACAATGGTTTGTCTTGCCGCCTGCAGCAGTGATGGCGGACAAACTGATGAAGATGAGCCTATCGTCATTGAACCAGGGGTGGTTAACGAAGATAATACACCAGATGAGGAGACTCCAGTTGTTGATACCCCGGAAGAGGAATTTGTCGATAAGGGTGAGGAGACTACTATTGATGATCTCGTAGCAGCTCAAGAAAAGATCACCTCTTATTATTTTGAGCAAACTATTCCTTATGCTTATGGCTCTGTTTCGCTTAAGGTCTGGTATGCTGATAATAAGATGAAGGTCGTTGCCAATTCCGCCAGCGGGGAGATTAATGAGTCTTATTATGATTATGATGAAATGACGATGATCTATTATAATCCTGCCGAAGGCAATCAGGCCATTAAGATGGACTTTAATCCTAATAGTGAAGATGCTCCAGATAATCCTAAAGATGAAAATTATGCTGCCTGTACTTTGCTTGGTAAGGAAGAATTAGAAGGTCAGCTATGTTATATTTTACAGACTGCTATCGGTGATAAACTGTGGGTCAGCACTAAATATGGTTTTCCGATGCAAGTAGAATTTGTCGACCACCTGGGAGATACTTATACTGTTGCTTACCACAATATAGAGATCAATACTATTTCCGCTGCTGAGGTAGCGATACCGGATAATGTTGCTGTTTCCTATCTTGGCAGTGGATCTGAATTGTAGATGGCTAAATATGACTAAGAATCTTATCAAAGCCTCTGGATTGCTATTAATCATTAATATTGGCGTCAAGCTATTGAGCTTTGTCCGGGAAATGGTCATCGCCGATGGCTTTGGCGCTTCTTCTCTTACAGATGCTTATCTAGCGGCGTATACTATTCCTTATTTTTTCCAGACTATTTTGGGCTATGCTTTTGTTTCCGCTGTTTTACCAGCTTTGAGTGAATGCTGGCAGGAGAACGGAGATAATAGTCGTGCTTGCCGGTTGGGGAGCTCGATTATCAATATTACGGCAGCGTTTATGCTGATCTTGACTATTATTGGTTTGATCGCTTCCCCGTCCTTGGTATGGATTACTGCTCCTGGTCTGCCGGAGGAGACGGCGGCCTTGGCAGCGGATCTGGCGAGAATCATCTTCCCGTCAATGATTTTTATGTCCATAGGTTTGGTTATTTCCGGCATTCTCAATAGCCGTTACCGCTTTGCTGCTGCAGCTATTGCTCCAGGGATTTGTAGTCTAGTGATTATCCTTTCAGTAATAATGATTGCTGGCGGTGATGTTTACACATTAGCCTGGGGTACTTTAGCCGGTTTTGTCGCTTTTTTCCTGGTGCATTTGGTTGATTTGCCCCATACTAAATTTAAATACAGCTTTTCTTGGGATTTTAAAGATCCGGCGCTCAAGAGGGTGATGAAAGATATCATCCCCATTGTGATTGGTCTCTCAGTCAATCAGATTTATACAGTCATCAACCGTATCTTTGCTTCTTCGTTAGCAGAAGGCAGTATCGCTGCGTTGAACTATGCTTCTAAATTGATGAATTTGCCACTAGGTATTTTCGTTGCGGCAATCATCACTGCAGCCTTCCCGTCTTTGGCAGAGAAGGCTAATCTCAGCGATAAGGGGCCATTGCAGGAAACTTGCAAAAAGGGCTTATCGATGGTGCTCTTGATTGCCATTCCTTCGGCAATAGGTTTGATGCTGTTGGATAACGAGATCGTAGCCTTATTGTTTGAGCGGGGCAATTTTACGGCGGCTGATACGCTGATGACCGCTCAATGCCTGACCCCAATGGCACCAGGGTTGATCTTTATTGCGGTCAATATGCTGTTAATGAGGGTTTATTTTGCTCTGCATGATGTCCGTACGCCGGTGGTAACCGGAGTGATATCGATTGCCGTTAATGTAGGCTTAAGCTTAGCTCTGGTTGGGCTGATGGGTAATGCCGGCCTGAGTCTGGCCAATACGCTGGCTGCTGCTGTTAACGCTGTTTTATTGACTTATTGCCTTAATAAAAAAATTAAGCTTTTTGGTGATGGCTATCTCAAGAAGATAACCCTTCAAGCCTGTTTGGCATGTGTGGTGATGGTTGTTCCGGTATTGTTGGTTCAGTGGGTGCTGCCGGAGATAAATAGTACTATCGGGCTTTTGCTGGAAGTTGGCGGCTTGATCATAGTGGCAATGGGAATTTACTTTCTGGTATTAAAATTCTTACATTGTGATGCGCTGTCTGATATTATCAAAAGCCTGCGTAGAAGCAGGGATTGATCAGACGTTCATGGAAGATATTTGAAAAAATAGTGATTGTTATAATAAAAAGATTGACAAACTTACTGTAAAAATGCGAAAATATATAAGATAAAGATTCTGGGAGTTACTTTAGCAGTTAATCTTTATTTGGAGGTATCCAGATGCTTACTTGGTTTGGGGTGGCAGTGGCCTTTATTGCGGCGCTAGCGCTTACCCCGGTAGCCATAAGACTGGCCAAAAAATACCATATCGTTGATATTCCTAATGCCCGTAAGGTGCATACGCAAGCCATGCCACGGATGGGCGGAATTGCTATTTACGCTGCATTTGTTTTGGGTACTTTAGCTCTTGGCGTTTATACGCGGCAGGTAGCTGCGCTGCTGATTGCAGGCAGTATTGTAATGCTTACTGGTCTGGTCGACGATATTAAAAGCATCTCTCCTAAGGTCAAATTGTTGGGCCAGGTAGTTGCGTCATTGGTCTTAGTACGTGCTGGGTACTATGTTGAGTTCATCACTAATCCTTTTGATGGCAGTATTATTTCTTTAGGCTTTTGGGGGATTCCAATTACCGTTATCTGGTTGACAGGAATATCAAATACTGTTAATCTTATTGATGGTTTGGACGGCCTGTCGGCAGGTGTCTCTGCTATCGCTGCTGGCGCCACCGCTATAGTCTGTTTGTCCCAGGGAGAGATTTTAGCGGCTTCTCTGGCAGCAGTACTTGCTGCATCAGCTTTGGGCTTCCTGCCTTGGAATTTTCACCCGGCAAAAACCTTTATGGGAGACTGCGGATCATTATTGCTTGGTTTCCTGTTGGGCGCCTTGTCGTTGATGGGGCTGTCTAAGGGGGCTACGGTGATCTCAATTTTCATTCCTTTCATCATTTTAGGAGTACCTTTCTTTGATACCAGTTTTGCCATTATCCGCCGCTTGTTTTTGAAAAAGCCGATTTTTGAGGCGGATAAGATGCATCTTCATCATAGTCTTCTTTCTATGGGCATGAACCATCAACAGACAGTCCTGACTATCTATGCCTTGGCTCTGGTGATGGGCTTATGTGCCGTATTGATGGCTATCTTGACCAGTTCGCAAGCAATACTGGTGCTGATTTTGGTTACCTTGTTTACTTTTGCTGGAGCGGAATTTCTTGGGGTTTTGCGGGGCAAGCGCCTGTCGGTATTAACCAAGAAAAAACGCGACTGCAAACAAGTTCGTTAAGGAATTGTATGCCAATTTTACACTCATACATAAAAGGAGAGTCGCAGAATGAGTAAAAGCAGTGTTATCATCTTAATCATCGCAGCAGTAGTGTTTACTGGCTTGGGTTTTGTTGTCGGACAGGTAATGGCCGAAGGGAGTAACCCCGGCAGTGCGGATGACCCGGTAGTATCTGAGAGCTATGTAGATAAACTTGTTGGTGACAGAGCTTCTGCCCTGCAGACTCAGATCGATGAGATTATGGCAGTGCTTGACAGCAATGGCTCCACTACTTCTAATAATGACAATAATACTGACAACAATACGGATGATAATAATTCTTCTAGCACTCAGACTGTTAGTGTTACCGCTGACAGCGTCAATATTCGGGCCTCTGCTTCCACTTCAGCAGAGATTGTTACTACTGTCAGCTCAGGAACAGTATTGACTTATCTGAGCCAGTCTTCCCAGTCTGATGGTGTTTGGTACAATGTTAGAACTAGCGGCGGCTCTACCGGTTGGATCCGTAGTGATTTGTGCAGCTCTCCACAATAAGAGAATGATTTCATAGAATAATTCATTTAATGTCGTTTTAGGACAAAAAATATTTTAAGAAATTTATGACAGTATGCGGCTAAAATCGCCGCATACTTTTGTTATGATGA
>CALYAP010000033.1 GCA_944393575.1 uncultured Clostridia bacterium | reverse complement strand
CCATCAACTCCTCCGCCACCCAAAAGAGTAGGATTTGCTGCATTGACAATAGCATCAACGCCCATTTTAGTAATATCACCTTGATAAACGGCAATTTTTTTGCTTACTTCTGTCAATTTTGTCCCCTCCTTCTATATATAACCATAACATATTTGGAGGGAAAAGCAAGGGGTAAAAAGTTGTCTTGCCATAAGATAAAATATTATGGTAGAATATTAGAGATTGTATTACAAATAGGAGTATTTTCATGACAATAACTCTAAGCGATTTTTTTGCCATAATGGTTGATCAGCCTGTAGTACTGCTTATTGTAATACTTAACCTGGCTGTTATTATGGTTAATGGTTGGACTGATGCACCAAATGCTATTGCTACTTGTGTATCTACCCGGGCACTATCGCCTAAAAAATCTATTTTAATGGCAGCAGTATTTAATTTTTTAGGGGTTACTGTTATGACCCTTTTCAATGCTACTGTTGCTACTACCATATACAATATGGTTGACTTCAGCGGTGATACTCATAACGCCTTGATTGCACTTTGTGCGGCGATGTTCGCTATCGTGGTTTGGGCTACTGCAGCTTGGGTATTTGGTATTCCTACCAGTGAAAGCCATGCTCTAATTGCTGGTCTTAGCGGCGCTGCTATCGCCTTGCAAGGCGGATTCAGCGGTATCAATGGCGATGAATGGATGAAGGTTATCTACGGACTCATTTTATCTACTGTACTTGGCTTTTTATTAGGTTGGGTTAATGCTAAGGTGATTAGCTTTTCCTGTCGTAATATGGACTATCATAAATCCCAGGCGGTATTTGGTAAAGCCCAAATAGCCGCTGCCGCGGGTATGGCTTTTATGCATGGTGCTCAGGATGGCCAGAAGTTTATTGGTATTTTCCTGTTGTGCATCATGCTCTCTCAGGGACATCCAGATACAGCTGATCTCACTTTTCCTTTGTGGTTGATGATTTTATGCTCAATAGTTATGGCTCTTGGGACCTCGATGGGTGGTATGCGTATTATCAAATCAGTGGGCATGAAAATGGTGCATTTAAAGAAGCACGAAGGATTTGCTGCTGATTTAGCTGGGGTCTTGTGTTTGTTTGTGTCTTCCATTGGCGGTATCCCTGTTTCTACTACGCATACTAAGACTACCGCTATTATGGGCGTAGGGGCAGCCAAACGCCTCTCAGCAGTTGATTGGGGAATCGTCAAAGAAATGGTACTTACTTGGGTATTGACTTTCCCTGGATGTGGTTTAATCGGTTTTCTGATGGCAAAATTATTCTTAGCTATCTTTTAAAGTATAGATAAAGAGAGGAAGTTTATATGGCTAAAAGAGACAAAAATTTCAATTATTTCTCCTCTTTTGAGAGAATGGGTAATTTTTCTTATCAGGCAGCAGAAATGTTGCAAGAAATATTAGAAAACTATGACCCCGAGCAGCTTCCCCAAAAAGTTAAGGAAATGCATGTGATAGAGCATGCTGCCGATATTGAACATCATGATATGCTGGAGCACCTTTCCAGAGAATTTATTACTCCTATTGAGCGGGAAGATATTATCCATATGGGACAGGAATTAGATGAAGTAACGGATTGCATGGAAGACGTCGTCCTGAGAATGTATATGTATAATATTCAAGAAGTTCCGGATAAAGCTCAACAAATGGCTGCTATAATAACAAAATGCTGCACTTGTTTAAATGCAGCACTAAAAGAGTTTGCTAATTTCAAAAAGTCTACTTCCATCAAAGATCGCTTAATTGAGATCAATAGATTAGAAGAAGATGGTGATGAAATATATATTGAAGGAAACCGTGAATTATATGTTTCTTGTACTGATCCGATGACTATTTACGCTTGGTCTGCTACATATACTAGATTAGAAAAGTGCTGTGATGCCTGCGAGCACGTAGCAGATACTATGGAAATGATTATAATGAAAAATTCGTAAAAGCAATATCCTTTTTATGTAAATTGATTTGAGGGTTTTCTAATTTTAACAGCTTTACTTTTAGATCTAATCTTCCTGCAAAACCAACCAATGCACCATTGGCACCAATTACCCGATGGCAGGGAATAATGATAGCGATAGAATTGTGATTATTGGCTTGCCCCACAGCGCGGCAAGCCTTTTTATTGCCAATCGCGATAGCAATATCTTGGTAG
The DNA here is from genome assembly GCA_944393575.1 of uncultured Clostridia bacterium. GTDB lineage: Bacteria > Bacillota > Dehalobacteriia > UBA4068 > UBA4068 > HGM13862. The sequence goes on along the minus strand of CALYAP010000033.1, from coordinate 12,368 downwards.
CTCCGTGTTTCCCCATAGGGAATATCGCAGAGTGCTTGCCAGACTTGCAGCTGAAAATCAGTTCCTTGAGGGTTAAGAGGCAAATCAAATACCTTGCGTGCTCTAGCGAAATATTCTTGTAGCTGTTGATTTGCTTCTTTTAATAGAGGTGTTTCTTGGATAGGGGCAGGAAAATAATTACATTGATCAGCAAAGAAAAGATTAGTTATTTTACCGTCATTTTCAGCTATACCTATGCGACATAAATCAGTTTGATAATAATATACTTTTTCCAAAATATTCAGCTCCTAAACTATACTTGCTTGATTATATTATAGGCTTTTGTTAATAGTTTTTCCATATGAATAGCAATGAGGGTCTATATTTGTTTTTTAAAAATAGATATGGTAAAATGGTACAGTTAAGATTTTATTAAGGAGATGGTTTAATGGAAAATTATAAAATTTTTACTGAAGTTACTGCCGATCTTACTGCTGAAATGGTAAATGATCTAAATATAGAAGTTATTCCAATGGAAATTTCTTTTTCTGGTGATGAAAATTATTTGCATTATCCAGACGCTAGGGAAATTTCTCTTGAAGATTTTTACAGCCGATTAAAGGCAGGGGAGGATATTACCACTGCTCAGGTTAAATATGCTGATTATATCAATGTTTTTGAGCCAATTTTGCAAAAAGGTGAAGATATTCTTTATGTCTGCTTTAGCTCAGGTCTTTCTGGCACGTATAATACAGCTCTTTTGGCTAGAGAAGATTTATTAGAGAAATATCCTGATTCTAAAATAATGATAGTTGACAGCTTGGCAGCTTCACTTGGTGAAGGCTTGCTGGCATATTACGCCGCCCAAAACAGAGAAAAAGGTATGAGCATTGATGACAATTACCAATGGTTACTTGACCATAGGCTAAATACTGCCCACTGGTTTACCGTGGATGATTTATATCATCTTAAAAGAGGTGGGCGTTGCTCAGCTTTAGCTGCTTTTATGGGTACCATGCTGAGCATCAAGCCTTTACTCCATGTGGATAACGAAGGACATTTGGTACCTGTAGAAAAAATTCGTTCTAACAAAAAAGTTGTTGATCGAATGTTGCAGATATTCCACGACACAATACTTTTACCTTTTGATGGCGAAAGTGAACAGGTTATTTTTATTAGCCATGCAGATAACCAGGAAGCTGCAGAAAAGCTAGCTGATATCGTGCGCGAAAAGCCTGGGGTCAAGGAGGTTAGAATCGGCTGGATCTCCCCAGTTATTGGGGCTCACTGCGGAGCAGGGACTTTGGCTATCTTTTTTATGGCGGATAACAGATAACTGCAAAATTTTATAAATATAGGGGGAGAGTAGAGGGGCATTATCCCATACTCTCCTCAAATAGCTGCCAAAATAGCTTGATAAAACGCTTGACCTGATAGTGGCTTTTTAGTATAATAAGTCTCGCAAATAAATTCGGGCCCTTAGCTCAGTTGGTAGAGCCCCCGGCTCATAACCGGTCGGTCACTGGTTCGAATCCAGTAGGGCCCACCAGAAGTTCGCAATCTCTGAGTTCTTCCAGTATTAATGAGGCTATGGAATGAAAAAAGATAAGCCCCTTTTTGATCTGGAAAATGAATATGAAGTTTATATGATCAAAGAGGTTTTGACTGATCAGGGTATTCCTTTTAGGATCACTTATTCGGATCGTACGTATTGGGGCATCTTATTAGGATCCGGAGCCTCAATCATGTCAGTACCTTATGCTAAACTATGGGGATATGCTGAAGATAAAGAAAAAATCAGTCTTATACTTAATGAAATTCGTACAGCTAAGCCCTTAGATGATATCAATGAATTAGCCAGACCAAAAGTGTGGCGGATAAAAAAAACTTGACAAAACAATTATTTTAAGTCATAATTACTAATGTTTTGGGGCTATAGCTCAGTTGGTTAGAGTGCTTGCTTGACATGCAAGAGGTCACTGGTTCGAGCCCAGTTAGCCCCACCATTATAAAAGACCTGTTAAGTATGGTGATTATGCCATTTTTAACAGGTCTTTTCCTATACATTATTGTTGCTATGTGTAATTTTCATTTGATTTTTTGGGGTATTGCATGATATATACACGTGATACAATTTTCATAATTAAAAACTATGTTTTTATCAATAATATGATAAAAATATAGCAATAAAGAGCTAATGAATTTATTGTGATTTTTCCCTAGCATGCCTCAACGTGCTGAGAGAAAAAATTTCTAAACAGCTTTTATCTCTGGTTTTTCTTAACCGTATAGCGCTAATCGCTAAATCAAAAGTAAAGATGATGATCATGATGATTGATATCGCTAGAGGAATTTCTTGTACCCAGGGACTAATCTGGGGATGAATGAGATAAATAAGGATGAGTGAAACTATTCCCCAAGCAGCAGAGAAGCTTAAACATACTCTTCCAGCAAGATTAAATTTACTTCCTTGATAACTCCAAAATTCTACATATAATATTTTTTCGTAAAAAAGGCTTGTCAGGTATTCGACTATGGTACAGATAACTGCACCTGCTAAAAAAATAAACCATGGAGAATGAGAAATTGGTTCGGTTAAAAATAATACAGCTATAGCACCGGCCCCATATACCGGGCATATGGGCAGTAAACAATGACACTTTCTGCTTTCTAGACGGTGCCTGCTGATCAGAGCAAACAATATTTCCAGTAAGCACCCTAAAAAGCTATAGATAATAAAATACCAAAACCAAACCATTTTTTACTCCATAGACTGTTTTTGTTAGTTTACGGAGAAAAAAAGACATTATACATCTGTTTATGTTTTGGGTTTTAATCTGAGAATACTATTAAAAATACCTTTGTTATGATAAAATAAAAATATCTGTTACCTTGCGATAATAATATGAGGAGGCCCTATGGGAAAAAAATCAGAAAGCAATAGCTATCGCTGTTTAGTGCAACTTTTAAATGATAAGCATTTTCAGAAACGCTTTTCTCTTTCCAAATCAGCAACGCTAGATCTTTTGCGTAAGGATAACTGGCGGGAGAAATGTAATAAGCTGGATAGTTATAATAAAGATTTAGACTGCCAAAGCATTTTATCGCAATGTACTAAAACTCTCAAACGTTTTTGTGAGGCACCGAATGAGGGATGGTTGCGATTCACTTATCGCTATGCCATCAATTTATCTTATCCAGATAGCAAACACGATCTTGGCACTATTAAGGAGCAAGATGGGGCACTGTTTTTTCTGGCTGTTTTGCAAGCATTTTATCAAACTGCGCATAGACGTGGTTTAATCGATGAACGATTGGATCTTTTTTTCCTAGATGAGCGAGATATCGAAGAATCAGAATACAAAGATGAATATCACTCTGCATTTACTTATTTTAAAAAAGTATTTGTTTATGAAATGATGCGTCTAGCACAGGAAATCACCCCATATACCATATTAGAGCATATTGCTGGGGTGCATAATTTAGCGCTTAATATTGGCCGGCAAATGAAAGAGGCAGATACTCCAGTAGATTTGCCCCTTCTTTCTGCAGCATCATTCTTGCACGATATCGGCAAATTTGGCTGCAAAAATGGTGAAAGAGTGCCGTATTTGCATTATTATTATACTGACCAATGGTGTAAGGCAGCAAATGCGCCTAATATCGGCCATATCGCAGCTAATCATTCAGCATGGGATTTAGAGCTTGAAAATCTTTCTGTAGAGTCATTGCTCTTAATCTATGCTGATTTTCGTGTTAAGCAAACTATTGACGCATCAGGAATAGAGCATACTGAGATCTCTTCCTTAAGTGATTCTTTTGATGTTATTCTACAGAAATTAGATAATGTTGATGAAGCAAAAAGATATCGTTATTCTTTTGTTTATTCCAAACTCAAAGATTTTGAGGACTATATGTTTTCTCTGGGAGTTGATTTACATGATGGTCGCGGTAATCAACCAGCAATATCAACCGATATTGCTTTAATGTCGCATCAGCAGGTCTTGGAAGCTTTCAAATTTATGGGCATTGAACATAATATTGCTTTGATGCACCGTTTAGGGACTGAACGGCTTTTTGGTAATATTTTGGAATCTGCTAGAAGTGAAAAGGATTGGAAAAATTTACGTGCTTATATTGATATTTTGGAAGAATATTTTACTTATTTAGGGGCCAATCAGAAAATACAGACTTTGAGCTTTCTTTATGAATTGCTTACCCATAGCGAGGGTGATATCCGTCGTGCAGCAGCAGATCTAATTGGCAAAATCATTGCCCATTTTGATGATGGTTACCGCAAGGAGATCCCTGCCGGTGTTTTAGCAGAGGATGATAATCCTACTTCAATGCAGATGTGGAGCAAATATGTCCATGATATCCTGATCCCAGATCACAAACTGACTGATCAACATAAAAGCTGGATGGGTTATAGCTTAAAAATTATGGTTGCTTCAGTGATAAATAATTGTCCTAAAACCGAGCGGAAGGAATATCTGGCTGAGATCTGGCAATATTTTTCTTTTTATGATGAGCTCGATAATTGGACATCTTTCGTTTTGCTGGATACGATATATTACCTGCCCTTGGACTTATGTGGAGATAAAGATTTATCATCGCTTTATAATTTTGCTGTTGATGCTTATCATCGCCAACCAGTGCAGCTGCATACTGCTTCTTTGCGCGTTTTGCAAAAAATAGCTGAGCAGAAAAAAGACTCAGCTGTCTTTCAGAAAATGCTACGTAGATTTATCGCTGATATGTATGATGATGAGCAGCCAACGATGATCTATCTAAAAAGCGTTTTAATGGAATTAGCTGGCATTGATGATACTGCAGAGCAAACAATGCTTTTCAACAATGAAATAGTATCAGATATTTTTCTTGATAATCTCAAAATGGCTACTCCCTGGATCACCAAATCGATCAATATTTCCCTGCTTTTAAACCAGGTGGAGCGGGGACATACTGATCAATTATTACATATTGCTGCTCATTTTTCTAATTTGCTGAAAGTTAGTGAAAGAGTGGTAGTCCGCCATGATGCTGGAACAGCCTTAATTCATATAGCCCATTTACTGGAGCCGGATCAGCGTAATGAAATAGCAACTGAATTAACCAAAGGACTTGAGGTTGGCGAATATGCTTTTTCCAAATATATTCCCATTTATTTAGGTGAATTTGCTTTATGGCTGAAACCACAAGAACTTGATGAGCTGATATCACGGCTAGAGGTGCTTCTTAGCAGTCCTTCGGATAATATTGTTGAAGTAGCATTGGATACTGTTGGCATATTACTGCAATGTTATAGTGATTATCAGGAACGTTTTCCTGAAGATAGTGCGGTTTATGAGGCGAGAGAGCACCGGCTTTTAGGTATGCTACTCAAAGGTTTATCTAGTTACCGTTTGGCAGTCCGTCAAGAAGCTCTGTTGGTAATTGGCAAGGATCTTTTTGCTAGTGAAAGGATGTCGCATCAAGATAAATGCCGGCTTTTTGCCCTGTGCCATAAAAAGCTGCTTTTCCTTATTTCCGAAAATTTGGAGGGAGATCTAGGTTTCTTTTATCGCGCGGCAGCACTTAATCATATTTACCGCTTTATTGCCTTAGAAACGCTCAATAATGGCGGTTTCACCTTTGAGGAACATGATCGCTTGGCATTTTTCCCGGGAACATTTGATCCATTTACCCTTTCACATAAAGGAATTGTTCAAGAGATATGCAATATGGGTTTTGAAATGATGCTGGCTATCGATGAATTTTCATGGTCTAAAAATGTACAGCCACGGAAAATTCGCCGGCAGATAGCTATCATGTCCTTGGCTGGCGATTTTAATGTCCATATTTTTCCTGATTCTATTCCTATTAATATTGCCAATCCTGAAGATTTAAAAAGACTCCATGAGCTTTTTCCAGATAAAAAGCTTTATATTGTTGTTGGCTCTGATGTCATTTTGCATGCCTCATCTTATAAAGCCCCGGCTGAACCGTATTCTATTCACCATGCTAATCATATTGTCTTTAGCCGCAGTCGATATGCTGAAGATCCTCGGGAGCTAAGAGCAGGTGCTTTCGACTGTATAGATGGAGATATTATTAACCTTTCTTTGCCAACCAATCTGGAGGATATCAGCTCTACTAGAATCAGAGAAAATATTGATAGAAACCGCGATATCTCTAACTTGATTGATAAAAGTGCCCAAGAGTATATCTATCATAATTCCTTATACCTTCGTGAGCCTCAGTATAAACCAATTCTCAAGGCTAAAGATATTAGTTTTGAATTAGTAAACAAACCTGATCCGGCATTTATTTTGGAATTACTGGTAGGCACTCACTATAATACCAAGGAGGCCAATATTATTGCTGAATCCATCGGCAAATACCAGGATCAGGTGATCATCATTCGTAATGGTGGTCGTCAGGATGTGATAGAAGGATTTATTGCTTTTCGTGAATTAGCTACCTCTGATTTACTAAACGAGCTTCATGAAGTAGAATTAGCTGAGGCTGTCCGCCAACGGGCTGCTGGACGAATGATGCTGATTAGCGGTATTTATACTCGCGAGGGAGGTATTAGCGATCCAGAGCAGTTGTTATTGACAGAAGCGCTGGATATTGCCCTAAGGCAAAATTGCACTTATGCCATTTTCCATCAGCCTTCGCAAATACACCCAGAATACGCAGTTACTGGAGTCTTAAAACGCCAGGGATTTATTGATATTGCTCCTCGTACCAGTAAAGAGACGATCTATCTAACTGATATGAGAGCCCCGGTGGCCTTGATCCAAAATTTAGAAACCGCTATAAAAGAACCATTGGCCTCTAATGATAAAGTTCTGGAAGCCATCTCAACCGCCCATAAACGGCTACAAACGGCTTTAACAGGACTGTATCCAGGGAATTTGATCCTTTCAATGTCTACAGGCGTCATTCACCACCGTTTGATTAATAAAATCACTACGCTTAATAAGGTTCCTGCTATTCCATTGAAACCGCGGCAGTTAGGCCCATATATGTGCGTACCTTTTGGTAAAATTCTTCGCGGGCGTGTTTTACCCAATACAGTGACCAAGACTTTACATACTGATAAGGTTTATGAGCCAGATGTGCAAAATTGGCATATTGAGGCTTATCCTTATTATGCATCGCTGGAAGATCAAATACGTACTATCAAATCTTTCCGCAGACCAGTAATATTGGTTGATGATATGCTGCATACTGCAGATAGATTAAGCACGCTTAATCCTATGTTCGAAGAGCAAGGGATTGAAGTAGTTAAGGTTCTGGTCGGCTTGATGTCTGGTCGTGGTAAAGACCTAATTACTAAAATGAATAGGGAAGCGGATAGCATTTACTATATTCCGAATATGCGGGGATGGTTCGTTGAATCAAGCATTTATCCTTTTATCGGCGGCGATACCGTCCGAAGAGAAAAACGACAGGTAGCTAATCTTTTGCCTTCGGTGAACCTTATTTTGCCATATGCAGCGCCACCTATTACTGATTATTCATCTAAGCAGGCGGTTTTTAACCTTTCGCTGACTTGTCTAAATAATGCCAGAAATATCTTGTTGGCTTTGGAATCGGAATATCTTTACCTATTTGGTCGTAATCTTACTCTCAATAGACTATCTGAGGCTATTATATTGCCGCAATGTCCAGATAAAGGTGAATGTATTCATTATGATCCAGCTCTTACTGCCTCTATCTATTTAGAAAACGAAATAGAGATGCTGTTACGGACACGTAGTATGATTGTGTGAGGTGCTATGGAATACTTCTATTTTGAACAGGAACCATCGCTTTGCCGGGCATCGTTTGCCATTACCCACTTGGGACAGCTTCAATCTAGCGAAAATAGTTTATGGTTAGACGCTAATAGCTTTTATCAACAGCCGACTTATCAAGAAGCTGCTCTTGGAGAATTAATTGCTAAAAGGGAATTACGGGCGGTCAATCGTGCTCATCCACGTTGGAGAGAATTATGCCAGCAACAAAAGCCGCAACCGCCTTTTACTGTTAATCTTCTGGCCTGTGGTGATGTAGGCAGCACCTTGCTGATAGGTCTGAAGCTCTTAGCTCAAAATACGATTAGAAAAATCGGTATTTATGATATCAATCCTGCTCTTTGCCAGCGTTGGGAGTTTGAGCTCAACCAAATTTGTGCTCCGTCGGCGGAACTAACATCTCCTGTTGTAAGCATTATAACTAAAGATCAGCTTTTTGATTGCGATATCTTTGTTTTTTGCGCAACTGCTGGTGTGCCGGCTCTTAATGATAAGAGCGATGTCAGGTTGGCGCAATATCAAAATAATGCGGCTATCATCAAAGAATACGCGCTTCTGGCAAGGGAAAAACATTTTCAAGGGCTATTTGCAGTTGTTAGTGATCCTGTTGATCTTTTATGTCAGACCGTTTTGCTAGAGAGTAATAAGGATCCCAACGGTAATTTTGATGGTTTAGGTCTTTTTCCAGAGCAGATTGAGGGTTATGGCTTAGGAGTTATGCATGCCAGAGCGAGATATTATGCGGCGAAAGATCCGACATTAGTCAGCTATCTTGATGAAGGGCGGGCATATGGGCCTCATGGCCAGGGCTTAATCATTGCCAATTCAGTAGCAAATTATAATGATGAAAAATCAAAGCGTTTGACTGAATTGGCACTTACCGCCAACATAAAAGCCCGGGAGTATGGATTCAAACCATATGTGGCTCCTGCACTATCCTCTGGTGCTTTATCCCTCTTGGCTACCTTGCGGGGAGAGTGGCATTACAGCTCTACTTATTTAGGCGGTATTTTTATGGGAGCAAGAAATAGACGCTGCTCTGCCGGCTTAGAAATAGAAGCCTTGCCTTTGCCCCAACAGCTTAAGCAACGAATAGAAGAAACTACTGAGATTTTAAAGTCGCTAAATAATTCAATTATAGGGTTATCTTCAGATACTGGCCGCTAATCATTAAAATGAAGGTGGTTTTATGGGAAATAATTTAGTGGTGATCATCCCGCAATGCGCTGAACGTGCTAAAAGTGCACGACTGAGAGAAGTTTTGGCCCATACGATAGGGGATAATCCCCCTGAGGAGATTATCGAGACGGCTGAGCAGCTTCACCCATTACAAGGAAAAAGGATTCTCTTCGCTATAGTATTAGGCAGCTCGGGTATTAATCTTGAATACTATCGCATGTTGAAACAGATCCGTCTTGATCAACATATTTTTGACGACTGTTTGGGAGCTTTGCTGGTAGATGGGAAAAGCGAACTATATACTAAATACATCGCACGAGAACTGGTTTTAGCCGCCAACATGGCTGGCTGCTCTTTTATCGGCCGGCCCCTAGTGGAAGGTACAGCATCTCTAGCTAATTTTCATATCATTGCCCAATTACGAAATTTAGATGCACATGGAGCCTATTTATGGGCAGCTCAAGATTTATTATCAAGGCTGCTGCAAGAAACAAGAAAACATCAGGGAACACGCCAATTACTCACTTTACATGCTTCCAACAAAACTACTTCCAATACCTACGCTTTGTGGAAGATGGTCAAAAAGCATGTTCATGATATTAATATCCAAGAGATTAGCCTCTGGGATAAAGAAATCAATGACTGCGCTGGCTGTTCATATGAAACTTGTCTCCATTTTGGCAGCCAAGGAAGCTGCTTTTATGGTGGGACAATCAGTGAAGATGTTTATCCGGCATTAGAAACCTGCACAGACCTGCTTTTATTGTGTCCCAACTATAATGATGCCTTATCCGCCTATTTAACTGCCTTTATTAATAGGCTAACAGCCCTTTACCTCAAGCAGCGTTTTTATGATAAAAATATTTATGCTATTATTGTTTCGGGATATTCTGGAAGCGATATTATTGCTGGTCAATTGATTGCTGGACTATGCATGAACAAATCATTCTTTTTGCCTGCGCGCTTTTGTCTGATGGAGACAGCTCATGAACCAGGGAGCATACAAAAAATTAGCGGCATTGAAAATATTGCCGCTAATTTCGCTTCAATAATTATTAAGAGCCATTGATTAATCAAGCCATGGCTGCTTAAAACAGATATTCAAGTCAACAGAGCCCTCAATTCCGGCAACTGAACCACTATTGGTGTATTGCCACATTGCAAAATCATAAGGCATCAGCGGTTTGGTATAATATTGGGCAAACCATAGAGGATATCTTTTTAATTCAGCTATATCAATTCTGCTGGCTACCCATTTAGTGTTGCCATAAATCATCGGCTCATAACCTGCATCTTGTATTCTTTTGCAAAAAGCTTTAGTTATTGCAGTGGTAGTCTCTATATCCAGAGAGTCAGTGCGGGCATTTGCACCAGTAATTTCTTCCATATCAAAGGCGATGGGGTAGGTGATCTCATATCCTTCTAACGTATCAATGACCATTTCTGCCTCTTCGATAGCTTCATCCTCAGTTATAGCCTGAGAAAAGAAATATGCCCCCACCTCTAAGCCAGCCGCTAATGCTCCTTCAATATTGCTGATGCAATGTTCATCTAGCACTAGTCTACCACTTTCATAGCCTCTAAAGCCAATTCTGATCATCGCAAAGTCAATACCTTCAGCGGCAACAGCTTGCCAATCTATTTCACCCTGATAAGTAGAAACATCAATGCCATAAGTTACATTGGCATAATTCTCATCATTATACCAAATACGCCCATCCTCAGTATAGGAAAGAGCATCCCAATTATAGTCATTTAGTGCTACTGATGAATCGAGGTGATGATATCGGTATTCTCCGCCAACAGTATATACCAGATAGTCCGGCAAAATCATTTGTAAAAATTCAATGCTAACCCCAAAATCGCCAGCATATTCCATGACTAGATTGCCATCTACAATGATCTGAGGATCCTCTTCTTCAGCGCTAAAATCTCCAAAAATAAGCGCTAAAACTAATGCTATTAATAAGATAATGATAACAAAAATAAGTATATTATTGGTATTATACCTTCTTCTATACATATAATCACCATAAAAGTAAGAAATATTGGGAGAGATAGTATTATTTGCAAAATTTTGCAGCTAAAAAAATAATAACGTAATATCAAAAATATGGCAAGTAAAATATCATTTGCTAGTAGCTAAATAGCAAAATTATCGTCAAAATTTCAGCGGATTTTTAGCGCAAGATATGCTATACTGATATTGTAATTATCTGTGAGGTAGAAAAATGGCGAGTACTAAAGAAAAAGTAAAGATTGTATGCGATAACCGAAAGGCTCGCCATGAATACAACTTTCTGGAGGTCTTTGAAGCGGGTATTGAGCTTAAAGGGACAGAAGTTAAATCATTGCGTGCTGGAAAAGGAAACCTTCAGGATGCCTATGCCAAAATAGAAGATGGACAAATGATTCTTTATAATATGCATATCAGTCCTTATAAAATGGGTAATAGATTTAACCATGATCCCAAACGGCCACGCCGACTGCTCTTGCATAAAAGTGAGATTATCAAATTATATTCCAAAGTACGGGAAAAAGGACTGACGCTTGTTCCCACTAAAGTATATTTCAATCGCTCTTGGATTAAAGTAGAAATAGCACTGGCTCAAGGTAAAAAACTTTATGATAAAAGAGCAGACATGATATCTAAAACAGTTAGACGCGAAACAGAACGCTCTTTAAAGGAGATGAATAGATAGGTGGGTTTGTTTGATGATAATTCTTCAGTAGGGAAAGTTACTATCAAGGGACATGACCTCATTTGTCCTATTTGTGGCAATGACTCCTTTTACCAGAGAACAACACAGCTCAATACCGCAGGAATGACTTTTCTAGGTCTAGATTGGGCTAACCAAAACGCTTTTAATTATTATTGTAGCGAATGTGGCTATATGTTTTGGTTTCATCCACTGGATTAACGACCAGTCACCTCAAACCATGGGGCTGTACCGGTTTCGACGGGGGATTGATTGGCGAGAGAAGCGAGCCGGGGTGCCTGCGCCCGTAAACGCGGAAAAGCAATTTATTTGCCAAACAAGATTACGCTTTAGCTGCTTAATTGCAGTCTAACCCTGACCAGACTTCGCCCATAGGGTCTGCGATGGGTCATCAATATGGGCTATCTCTGTTATCTATGTCCTGATTTAACAGGGGAGATTCAAGGGGCTAGCTGCTTTGCAGGCCGTATGTGGCCGGTAGGGTAGTGAAAATAAATCGCATACTGCGCTCGGAGATGCTCTTGTGGGTCATCTTTCGGACGGGGGTTCAACTCCCCCCAGCTCCACCACAAACGACCCCTGCTATCAAGATGGATAGCAGGGGCCGTTTTATTCTAGGAACACATTTAGACACACATTTGTTTTTAATAATTCCGATTTATATCATTCACGTGAACAATGCAATAATAAATTATTTCTGAGA
>CALYAP010000032.1 GCA_944393575.1 uncultured Clostridia bacterium | reverse complement strand
CCCTATGAACGCCGGAACCATGATGTGCCGGTGGTCTTCAATCCTTTTCGTCACCTGGAAGAGATAGAAAGAAATTTTTGGGGACAGGGTTCGCTAATGGAATTCCGCACCGATATCAAGGATAATGGCGACAGTTATCTGCTAGAAGCAGACCTGCCTGGATTTAAAAAAGAGGATATCAAGATCGAAGTTGACGACCATTATTTGACTATCCGTGCCGAGCGTCACTGTGAATCCGGTGAAAAAAATCAGCAGGGTAATTATCTGCGCTGTGAACGCAGCTATGGCTCTTATGCGCGCAGTTTCGATATCTCCGGTGTTAAGGAGGAGGAAATCTCTGCCGAATATAAAGACGGTGTCCTGCGACTGAAATTGCCCAAAGAAGCTAAACAAAAGCCAGAGCCAAGGAGACTGACGATCAGTTAATCCTGGCACTAAATGGCAAGATAAAAAGATTAAAAAAGGCTAAACTAAGGGTGTAAAAAAGGATGTAACAAAAATAGGCTCAGGCAAGCCAGCACATGGGTGTTGGTTAGAAAAAGAGCCTCAAGGACCAAAGGCAGCGCAGAGCCACGCTGCCTTTTACATATTGGTAGTGGCATTAATTTATGGGTATTTATGTAATTTAAGTATTGCTGTTTATGCGTTTGATGTATCGGCTGCGATATCTTTACGCAGAAGGAAGTCGGTCTGCTCGTCTTGACCGACAAAGAAGGAGTGACTGCCGATGCGGTAAAAACCAAACCGCTGATAGAAGGCGAGAGCTTTAGTATTGTGCTCCCATACCCCTAGCCACAAATAGCTTTTTTGGCGGCTGATGGCGATGGCGATAGCCTGTTCCATCAGATATCTGCCTAAGCCATGTCCCTGAAAAGCCTGACAAAGATAAATGCGCTCGATCTCCAGGGAGGACGGATCGTGAAGCTCGCTTTGGGCAGATGCTTCATTAAGTTTCAAATAGCCGGCTAAGACTTCGCCATCATAAAGAAAATAGAACTGGGAGGCTGGATTGGTTAATTCCTGTCGCAGCTTATCCGGCGCGTAGGCGGTATCGAGATGTGCCTGCAGTTGAGATGGATTATTGCTAGCAGCAAAGGTTTCGCTAAAAGTTTGGCAGGAAATGGAGCGCAGCTGATCAAGATCATCTTCAGTACAGGGATGAAAAAGAATAGGCAAAGGATGATCCCTCCTCCATATAGAGTTTATAGCGGCAAGATACTGCTATTATTGTAGCATGGCGGTAAGAATGGGACAAGAGATATACTTGGTACGGCCAATTGTATGGAAAAGGAGTGATGAGGCAGAGAATTGAATATGGTTATAACGGTGAGTGATAGAAGGAAACATTCTAAAGCACACAGAAAATAAAAAAATTACAGCTTATTAAACGGCAATTTATTAATTAAGAGGGGATATAATCATGAAAATCAGGATGGCCCAGACTGCTGATGCCGAGGCCCTGGTAGCGATCTATGGGCAATATATTGATACTCCGATCACTTTTGAATACCAGTTGCCGGCAGTAGACGAGTTTGCCACCAGAATAGCTGATATTTTGGTTGAATATCCTTATCTAGTGGCAGAGGAGCAGGGGCGGCTACTTGGTTATGCCTATGCACACCGGCAGATGGCGCGTGAGGCTTATCAGTGGAATGCAGAGCTATCTGTTTACCTGGACCAAAATGCTATCTCTCAAGGGATTGGCACCAAGCTATATCAGGCACTGGAGGAAATACTTAAGCTCCAGGGCGTCAGAACCGTCTATGGAGGAGTTACTATACCCAATGAGAAGAGCCAGCGGTTGCATTTAGGTAGGGGCTTTAAGAGCCTGGGAGTTTATCATAACACCGGCTATAAGTGCGGCAGTTGGCATGATGTGGAGTGGTTTGAGAAACAGCTGCTGCCGTATGATGCAGAACCTCAGCCAGTCAGACCGATAACAGTTGTAGCCGCCGAAAGTATTAGCGAAATCTTGACGAGATACTCCACCGGAAGTTAGCTTAAGTCTCTGCAAAGGGGGTAATAGGAGCTAGAAAATAAAATAAAAAGAAAGCAAAAAAAGCAGAGAATTTGCATAACCCACCGCTGGTGACAGTGGGTTTTATATAGCCCTAACCATGAATGGGCAGGATAAAGAGACAACAAAACAATTGTAGAAAATGAGCAGGATATGCTAGAATATATACAATAAGGGAAAGGAAAGCTGATATGGGCAAATTAAAGCGTTTCTTAGTGCCAGTGATGCTATTGATCATTTTTGAGATAGTGGCCGTTGTGTTATGGCTGGCCAAAGGGGAACTCTTTTATCTGCTTAATTTTAGCTATATTGGCATCTGCCTATCTGGTGGGCTCATCCTCTATGCATACCACTTCAAGTATGCACGGCTAGCAGTACAACTGGCAGTAGGACTCTATATGCTGGTTTATCTGGGGCTGATCTCGCAAGAAAACATGCAGATAGAGGGATTTTGGTATTATCTGTTTCTTGGCATTTTTGAGGCGGCGACTATTCACTATGCTGTAGCAAAGATTTTTGGTCCGCTATTGTTTGGCCGCGGTTGGTGCGGCTATGCCTGTTGGACAGCTATGGTGCTTGATCTGCTGCCGTATAAAGTGCCACAGAAGCCGCGAAAAAAATGGGGTTACCTACGTTATTTGCTTTTTATTGGTTCACTGCTTTTTGTGGGAATATTATTTCTTTGTCAGGTGCCCCACTTAGAACGGGTGATGTTCTGGAGCTTTATCATCGGCAATATCCTTTATTATAGCATTGGTATAATCCTGGCTCTGGTGTTGCAAGATAATCGCGCTTTCTGTAAATATCTTTGTCCAGTCACTGTCTTTTTGAAGCCGATGAGCTATTGGTCGTTGCTGCGGGTGAAGAACGATGAAAGTAAATGTCTCCATTGTGATAAGTGTCGCCAAGTATGCCCGATGGATGTGGAGATGACTAATAATTCACGGAAGCGGATAAATGGGACGGAGTGTATTCTCTGCCTGCGCTGTACAGAGGAATGCCCAACTAAAGCATTACATCTGTAGAGATGAGACCAGAGCAAGATTAAATTTAAAAGAGATAAACAAGATAAAAGAAGAGAAACCTACTGGCAGTAATGCTTGGTTTTGTGTGTATAAGGAGCAACAGTAAAAATAATATATCAAGACAAGAAAACGCCCCCTAAGGGGCGTTTTTATTATGCGAGACAAATAATGAAAGTCTATATTGGAAACGATGATCTTGGCAAGGGGTGAGTTAGTGATTGTCCTATTGCCAATAATCTGCAGGAGCGAAGCCGAGCGTGCTATTGATTAGACCCTGGTAGGTAGCATCGACAGTAATATTGAGGGTAACAGTAAGGCTACCCTGAATCCACAGCATTGAGTAAGTGCCTTCCTGAAGCGCTACTAAGGAAGTGCACAGATCCTCCCAGGAAAGTTCTTCACCGCTGAGGCTATCCTTTGGGGTGAAGACACAGGCCTGATAATCGCCAAAGACTTCCTGGAAATGGGGCATGGCTTCCTGGAGCACTTCTACCAAAGTACTCACTGCACTCTCTGGGTAGACAAAGCCATAGGTGAAATATTCGATAATATCACTATTTTCCTGAGTATACATTTCAATATAGGTCTCATTACTATCAGCACCCATATAGTGTAGACCAGTCAAAAAGGTATAAACCGTCTGTCCGCTAACAGAGAATACCTGATAATCTACACCTTCAATATAGCCGCTGTCAGTGATCAGATCATCGATGTTATAACCCAGTAGCGCTGGATCACCCAGAAAAGCAAAAGGGTCGATATAATCCATAAAATCTGCTTCGTCCATCTGTGCCAATGGTGTATCGTCTACCGCATGTAAATAAGCAACGGTGATATTCTCTGCTTCCTTCATAACGTAGATATTAGTGCTTTCTCCCAGCCAACCTAGCTGTTGCTCCTCTATAGATCCACTGGAGGCTTGACCATAGAGCTGGATATAGATCTCCGCGACACTAGCAAAATCTTCACTAACGCTTCTGGGAAAGAAAAACATTACTGAATCAAGGGTATGGTTCACTCCAGCAAACTGAAGCAGAACATCTACCTCAGGTAACCCATCGGAAAGGGGCGTTCGCTCAATAATCAGATAATCTTCCTCCATTGCATCCCATTCTGCTAAAGGCTCGATTTCTGCTTTAGTCATCTCCCAGGTAAGGTCTAAAAATTCGGGGCAGCCATTGACATCCATGATATCGCGTGTTTGGGACTGGCTATCATTGGAACATGAGCTTAGCAGTAAGCAACAGTCCAGCAAGAGGACAATCAGCACAGTACGCAGGATAGAGTGATGACAGCAAGACATGATGGAACCTCCTAGACAATCAGAACGACAATTAACAGGACAACAACTTTAATCTTTGATTATCATAACATGTGGTAATTAATAAAACAACCAACAAGAGATACCCCATCCGTGGGGATTTTTTTATGCAGATAACTGTCTCTTGCCTTATGTTATGGTGAATAAGGCTGATAAACCTAAAGATGGAACATGCACAATATTGTTCCCCCATAGCGGGAGTGAGACGATCATAGCTTGTACTCTGTCTGATATTGATATTATTCAGAGCATGTTGGCGTCTGTCACTTTATTGGTAACTGAAAGGTGATTAAGAGAATTAACGGGCCAAGGCGTGTGGGTAAACAATGGACTCAATTCGGAAGGGAGATGTTGCATATGGGACAACGTGATGATTTAGTATCCGTTGCTGTTGGACAGATAGGTTACTGTGAGGAAGATAATAATGATACGAAGTATGGCATTTGGTATGGGGTCAATAATCAGCCCTGGTGTGATATTTTTGTTAGTTGGTGCGCTGCCCAGGCTAAAGTGCAGGAATTGATTCCTAAATGCGCTTATGTGCCTGACCGTCTAAGCTATTATCAGAATAAAGGAGCATACCAAACGCATGGCAGCTATACTCCGCGCCCAGGTGACTTATGTCTCTTTGATTTTAATAATAACGGTGTTCCGGATCATATTGGCATTGTAGAGAAGGTACAAGACGGCACCCTTTATACTATCGAGGGAAATACTAGCTCTAATGGCGAGAGCAGTAATGGCAACGGGGTATTTCGCAAAAGCCGAAGTCTAAGTTCATCGATGATATTGGGTTTTGGTATTCCTGCATATGAGGATGATAAGACAATGGAAATTCAAACAATAGAAATCAAGAATCTCGATACCGGACAGCTGATCACTGTTGAGGGTATTAACATCCAAGGCTATAACTATGTTAAGTTGCGTGATATGGAAAAGCTTTTTCCTGTGACTATTGGCTGGGATGGCAATAACCCTACGATGAAGATGAACAGCTAAAAGTAAACTTCACAATAGTATGAGCCTAGATTCCCCAGTATTTTCGTTATTATATCGATATAAGCGATACAGATTAATTGTTTAGCTTCATGTCGCTCCTGTCCCTTTCAGTGTCATACTAGCATCTCTACGGGATTGGCCCAGGATGGAGGCAGAAGGCAAGATGGCAAGTATCAGTTGGGTGAAAATAACATTAAAGCAACGATAAGGAGAATGAACAATGCAGGTGTGGGAACTGATCATCGCCTCTGGCATTATCGGGATGGTATTTGCTTTTGGTCAGCAGTTAGTAATGTGGAAACTCGGCCGTAAGGCTGCCAAAGAAGATCAGGCTGAGCTGAATATTGAGGAGCGAATCAAGGCTTTGGAAGAAAAGGTAGATCGGTTAAGCATCGGACAAAAATCAATCCTTCATGACCGAATTAAAGGGTTAGGTATGAGCTATATCGCTGCTCAGGCCATAGATATTAATGATCGCAGGGATTTGATCGAAATGCATAAAGCCTATCATGCCAATGGTGGCAATGGCAATTTGGACAAGCTAATGGAAGAAGTGGAGCGCTTGCCACTAAGAACAAAAACAAAATAGGAGGTTAAAATGGAATACTTAGATATTATTTTATCCATTATCGCAGGGTTAGGTGCAGCTATCCCTCTAGTTATCAAATTAGTGCAGTATGTACAGGCTGCTGTCAAAGAAAAAAACTGGAGTAAACTATTAGAGCTGGTAATAAACTTAATAGAGGAGGCGGAGAATAAATTTACCGATGGAGCTACTCGTAAAGAATGGGTCTTATCGATGGTATCTGCTTCTGCCGGGAGTATAAATTATGATATCGATATCTCTGCTATCAGTGGTTTGATCGATGCTATGTGTGATTTAACTAAAAAAGTCAACGTACCAAAAGAATAACTTTTTTTGATAATAGCTGATTGCTTTTAATGTTTGCTTTAATTATGGTAGGGGCCTTGACATATGAGTTATAGCAATTGATTGTAATGATTAGGGGTTAAAAATTGGGTTCTGCTAATGCTTCAAGTAAAAAAAATAGAACCGAGCTAGTAAAACTTCTGGCGAAAATGCCTTTGGTAATAACTAAGTTCGGTTCTATTGGCAGACATCAGCCACTCTAAGATACGTGTAAACCTTGCTTTTTGGTAAGCTGGTAATAAATCTTCAAGAAAATTTATTACAGTAAAGGTTTAAATCTTATCAGCAGTGATGCTGTCAATTACAGTATGGCATCTGATCGCGCAGAAATACATTAAAATACCTAGTAAATTTTTACAAAAATAACAGTTTGGATTTTGCTGATAGCGAAGAATATGTTTAGCTGCTTATTTAATTAAATAAAACGGATTGGCTAAAAAACGCAAATTAAAGGACCTCTCGAAGAAGAGGTCCTTTTTATTCTTTTATATTGACTAAAAGCTATTTGCTATTGTCTCTATAAAACCAGCTCTGTATATCTATCTTAATCAGTCAGGGTAGGGGCTACATTTTGTTGATATTTCATCAGCATCTGAGCAGCCTCGGCACGGGAAGTAGCGCCTGCTGGATCAAGAAGGTTACCTGCCTTGCCGTTGATAATTCCCCGGCCTACCGCCCAGTTCATGGCAGTACCGGCGTATTCAGAGATGGCTTCTATATC
>CALYAP010000031.1 GCA_944393575.1 uncultured Clostridia bacterium | reverse complement strand
GATCAGCAGTGATATGGGTAGAGAAGAATATCGTCAGCTTCTGTTCACTAACCAGGTGGAGAAAGATATCCAGCAGCTCTTCTCGGGAGATTGGGTCCAGGCCGCTGGTCGGCTCATCAAGAATCAGTAGCTTGGCCCGGTGCGAGAGCGCCAAGGCTAAAGCATATTTAACCTTCATCCCTGCTGAGAGCTCAGCAGGTGTTTTGCGTTCATCAAGAGCGAAGAGCTCCAGATAGTGTTGATAAGCCTCCTCATCCCAATGAGGATAGAATTGCTTGGTGGCCTGAGTGATGACAGCGATTTTCTGTCGGGGATAAAAATCAATTCCTCCTGAAACAAAGCCGATTTGCTCTTTGATTGCTAATTCATGATCAGCGAAATCTTGACCAAAAAAGGCGATCCTGCCGCTGTCTGGGTGAACAAAATTGAGCAGTGATTTGAGCGTAGTAGTTTTGCCCGCGCCATTGCGGCCGATAAAACCAGTAATAGCTCCCTCGGTAAGGGAGAAAGAGATATCCTGGAGTGCAAAACCAGGGTATTTTTTATTGAGTTTATCAACAGTTAAAATGCTCATGATCGTATCCTATTGATGCGGCTTGTTCTGGGCAGAAAAAATAGCCTCGGCGAAATTGAGATACTCGTCATTTTGCACAATGGCGATCCCGCGTTCTTTATCAGCTAATAATAGCAGGGTATCTCCTGGCTCGATGCCAAAGATATCCCTTGCGCCTTTGGGAATGACGATTTGCCCTTTTTCTCCGACTTTAACAGTAGCGATAAATTTGCCTTCCGGTATTTTCATGTTGTTTCCCCTTTGTCGCAAAGATTCATAAGAGTAATATTAATTATATTAGTTATACTTTTCATACTAATAATACTTTATTTATTGTTGAAAGTCAATAGCTTTTTATTTGCATAAAAGCTGCTTTTTATCAATAAGGAACTGTCTCAAATGTTTAAGATAAGCTAGCTGAAATAGTGCTTTTGTTAGGATATGAAAATTACCAATTATCAGACTTTAATGCCTAATATTATTGATCGAAAACAATGTATTGTGTTTATGCTGGTATTATAGGAAAAATTGATAAATGGAATCCTATTTGCTAACAATTTTCGATTGGACAGTATGGGGAGCATTTTGCTATGCTAATTGATGTTAATAAGGATCTTTTACCCAAGGGGAACATATCTTAAAAACCAGCCTGATCACTTGTATTAATATGAGATGTAATATGAGATGATCAAAAGCAAATTTTATGATATGGCCCTGCTTGCTCCCGTAAGCATTATTGTTGTGAGCGCTAAACCCCTTTTGTGCTGCTGGAATGGGACAAGCTATTTTTGACCTTATTGCTGAAGTTATACAGATTGCCCTATAACTTAGTCATCACAGGTTGCAGCAGCACCGCCTTTGACCATATCTCAAAACGAGGCCGGTGATTATTGAATAGGAAGATTTTGATCGGCTGTTTTCAAGATCAATCGGCGGCAGAATGGCAATAAGCCTGCTCTGGAGACTATAATTACCAAGACATCATCTATAAACCGCCCTTGATTTAGCACTTGGATATCCTCCCTCCTGGGCAGGTGCTAAATCAAGGGGCTCCCCCCTAAAATATCCTTTGTGGGGAAAACCTTTCCCTTAGCGGGAAAGCGCTGGGAAATATTACCCTACAATACTGTGGTAGTTCTCGGAGAGGGGATAGCATTTTAGTTGATGATATTGTCTGGAGCCGTACTGCTAATTTCTGCTCAGATATTAAGCTGTTGTTGATGTTATTAGACTTTCTCCTTAATATATATCAGCTGGCTTTGGTCTGGCTGAACAATCTCGTTCTTTCTCCTTGTCACTGTCTATTTTGACAGTAGTGGATGGGATCGTGCTGAAAACTGCTATTGGCCTTAAGGCGGATTGAAAAAGGCTCTCTCCTCTTAAGCAATGCGTTCAGTGCGGTCCTATTCCACTATTTACCCTTATGTAGTCAATTTTTGCCTATTTTTAAGACAGCTTTTGGTCTTTCATCATATGCGTTATTAGGTGCATTTTAAGTGTAGCTCTCATTGATCGGTAGGGATAGGCGTTATCCGCCAATATCTCCCTTTTGGCAAAAGGCTCATGGTTTGATTAGTTGATAATCTTATCCTTGGGCTAATATTACTTAGGCTAATACTAGTTTGGAGTACAGTTAAGCCAGACGGGAATTTTCTTTGCTGGATTTACAGGAATTAATAGACTTTATTAGAAGTAAAGGGTGAAAGGACTATGTTTATCGAAGATCAGCTCTATGGATATCAATCGTTTTCACCCCGTTTAGGGTCGGCAGTAATAAAGATATTCTCACTGAGTGTCAGGCTTAGTTTGTAATACATGAGTAATTAAAGACGAGGTGTTATGATGGAAACAAAAGAAGAATTTTTGGCGGAGCTATCCCGCTGCGTGGTGGAAATGGAAGATGATGATATCTCCGCAGTAGCCGAGGATTATGCAGTTCATGGATATGCTCCGCTTGACGGTATTCTCGACGGCTTGGTCGATGGCATGAACAAAGCGGCTGATCTCTATGAACGGGAAGAATATTTTATCCCCGAGCTGTTGATCTGCTCCAACGCCATGTATAATGGGCTCGATGTCTTGCGGCCTCTGTTGCCCCAGGAAGAGAAGAATAGCAAAAGTAAGATTGTTATCGGCGTTGTGAAGGGCGATACGCATGATATCGGCAAGAATTTAGTCAAGATCATGCTGGAGTCAGCCGGTTATGAGATGATCGATCTCGGCCGTGACGTTGCGGTTGATGATTTTATCTCTACCGCTAAAGAGCAGGGAGCGGAAGTGATCGCACTTTCTACCCTGATGTCGACCTCAATGGTCAATATGGAAAAGGTAATCCAGGGTCTGGAAGCAGCGGGTATCCGCGATCAGGTCAAGGTGATCGTTGGCGGTGCGCCGATTTCACCCGCCTTCGCTGAAAAAATTGGCGCCGACGGCTATTCTGCTAATGCTGTGGAGGCTGTCAAGCTGGTCGATAGACTGCTGGCCGGCTAAACCGGATAGCATACGGATATCCACGATGGCTATGTCGCTGATAGGACGTAGCTTTCATTGAAAATGATTTGAATAATAATTGCCGGATGGGAATACTTATGAAACAATTAACTGCCATAGACCGTCTCACTGCTGTGGCACATGGGAAAAAAGTGGATCATCAGCCCTGCATTTGCCCTGGTGGGATGATGAATATGATCATTACAGAAATTATGGAGCGTTCCGGCATCTCTTGGCCGGAAGCTCATAGTACTGCGGAACAAATGGCTGCTTTGACCTATGAGCTTAATCATGCCGGCGGCTTTGAGAACTATGGGGTGCCATTTTGTATGACCGTTGAGGCCGAGGCCATGGGCGCTACAGTGGATATGGGTGATGCCCAGACAGAGCCACATGTGGTGGACTCTCCGCTCAGTTCAGCCACTCAGCTGGATCAGCTGGCTCCTTTTTCTCTTGATCAAGGGCGTATCCCCACTGTTCTGACGGCAATCCGCCTTCTTAAAGCTAAGGGGACAGGTGTACCGGTCATTGCCAATATTACCGGCCCGGTCAGCGTTGCCGGTACTCTGGTTGATATGACGTCATTGTTGATGGAACTGCGCAAAAAACCGGAGGCCTGCCACCGGCTGATGTCGCTGATCACTGATAATCTGATCACTTATGGGCAAGCTCAAGTTGCCGCCGGTGCGGACGCTATTTGCATCGCTGAACCAAGCGGCACCGGCGAGATTTTGGGCCGGCGGTTTTTCCACGAATATTCGCTGCCATATCTCAACCGCCTGCTGGATAGTCTTGAGGTGCCGGTCAAAATAGTACATATCTGCGGACGTCTGCATAGCATCTATGAGGAATTGTCTGCCCTGCACTGTGATGCTTTCAGCTTTGATGCCTGCGTAAGTATTGAAGAGATCAAACCTTATTTAGCGGGCAAGGCGATAATGGGTAATGTCAATACCCATGCTTTGGGCAGCATGTCCGGCAATAAAATAGAGCAGCTGACTAAAGCAGCGCTTAACAAGGGTGCGGATATCGTAGCGCCGGCTTGCGGTTTGCCGCTGACTACGCCTTTGGCCAATATTCAAACTATGGTGGCAACAGTAAGGAATGAATTTAGCGGAGATGAACAGCATGAGCTATCGGATTGATCTGCCCCAGTTGGGACAAGTATTAAATGGTGAGCCAGGGGATAATCTGTATCAGTTGCTGGCTGCTGCCGGGTTGCTTGATGCTCCCTGCGGTGGGAATGGCACCTGTGGCAAATGCCAGGTGATTATCGATGGAGAAGAACGTCTGGCCTGCACCTATCAGGTCAATAGCGATATTATGGTGTTGCTGCCGCAGCAGACCCATTTGCAATCCATTACTGCCGATGGCTATTTAAAAGATTTTACCCCAGATACATGGCCACAGGGCAGCTATGGTGTGGCGGTAGATATCGGCACTACCACGGTGGTTGCTACCCTATATGATCTGGCTCAGGCAGAGGCAATAGACTCCCTATCTTGCCTCAATTCGCAGAAGGCCTTTGGCCAGGATGTGATCAGCCGTATCAACCATGCGGTAAGTTATGAGAAAGGTCTCGAGGAGCTGCAAGCGCTGATTATCACTGATCTGACCCAGCTGATTAATGGTCTGCTGGAGCAGGCACAGCTCACTCCTGAAGCGGTCAAACTGGTAAGCATCGCCGGCAATACCACTATGATTCATCTGCTAGCTGGTATCGACCCAGGAAGCATGGGCGCTGCTCCGTATCTGCCAGCCTTTAGTGGTGCGCTTCATCTAACAGCCGCAGAGCTAGGCCTGCCTCTTTCCTGCCCGGTTTATTGCTTGCCGGCTGTTGCGGCTTTTGTGGGTGGCGATATCATTGCCGGTCTATTGGCATGTGATATCGATAAGTGGCAGGGCAAGACGCTCTTTATCGATATCGGCACCAACGGCGAAATCGTTCTGGCTAATGACGGAAAGCTGTTTTGCTGCTCCTGTGCTGCCGGCCCGGCTTTGGAAGGGATGAATATCAGTTGTGGCATGCGTGCTGCTCCGGGAGCTATTGAAGAAGTCCATATCGAGCCGGACGGGATCGCTGTTTCCGCCATCGGCGGGACAAGACCAACGGGCCTGTGCGGCAGCGGCCTGCTTTCAGCCATCGCTGAACTACGAAGGGTAGGCATTGTCAATGCCAGCGGACGGATGACCGATCACCCTTTGGTGAGTAAGGTATCGGGTAAAAAAAGCGTGCTGCTGACGGAGGATATCTATCTGAGTCAGAGCGATATCCGCCACGTACAGCTTTCCAAGGGGGCGATCCTTTCTGGTGTGTTGACCCTGTTAGATGCCGCAGGGGTAACTGTGGAACAGTTGGATAGGGTGATCATTGCCGGACAATTCGGCCTGCATTTAACAGCAGAGAGTATTATTGGCAGCGGCCTGTTGCCTAAA
>CALYAP010000030.1 GCA_944393575.1 uncultured Clostridia bacterium | reverse complement strand
GCGGGAAAGAAAGATACCTAAAATAGCAAACACAACAAAACCGCAAATCGCTAGGAAGATACCATTACGTGCGGTTTTATTGGCACGTTCAAAGTTTTTTTCGCCCAGACTTTTGGATAGCAGGGCGTTAATACCAACACCGGTACCGGTAGCAACAGCGATCATTAAAGTTTGCGCCGGGAATGCCAGAGATAGGGCGGTAAAAGCATTTTCACTGATCTGTGCCACGAAAATACTGTCAACGATGTTATAGAGTGCCTGTACTAACATGGAGATCATCATTGGCACGGACATCGAAAGCAAAAGTTTGTTGACCGGCATAACGCCCATTTTATTCTCTGGCATGGGCGCCAGCTGTTCTGTTGATGTTACCTCGTTACTCATTTGTTCACCTCTCCACCAGTGGCAGCTGCGATAATCAGTTTAACTGCCATATCTAAACCAACGGTACTATTGATTGTCATATGATAATTTTGTGCTTTCCCCCACTCTTGATTGGTAAAGTAATCATAGTGGGCAGAGCGTTCTTTATCTGTTTTTTGAACAAAATTTTCGATATCTTCACTTATGCCATAATCATTTTTGGCCCGGGCAATGCGTTCTTCCAGCGGAGCATGGATAAAGATTTTCAAACAATCTTGGCGTTCTCGTAGAATATAGTCGGCACAGCGGCCAACAATCACGCAAGGCCCATCATCGGATACTTTTTTGATGATATCTGTTTCAGCTATATATAGCTGATCGCTGACCGGGAGATTATCACTGCTAAAAATCAGATTATAGAAAAATTTATTGGCTTTATGATGGGTGGCTGAAGAAGAGATATATTCTTCTGAGAGCCCGGTTTTTTGGGCAGCCAGATGAATCAGTTCTTTATCATAAAAGGCTATTCCCAGTGTTTCTGCCACTTGTTTGGCAATGATCCTGCCACCAGAGCCATACTCTCTGCCGATAGTGATGATAGAATACTTCAAAATTAACGCCTCCCTTTGTCTATAACAGCCGGCTCAAACAAAAAATACTCTCTAAAGTCAGCTGATGAAATCAGCTTGGCGAGAGGTTTATAAAACATGATATAATGAGCGGCGTTATTTGTCAAGAAGCTTTCTTCATTAAATAAAGAAAGCTTCTTGCTGTTGCCGCTTATCTGGATTTGTATTGGAACAGCTAGTAAATAAGTGGCAGATATTTATTTCCCTTAATACTCCCCTTGCATAATGCGCACTTGATCTCGTGGATCGTCGAAATATGAATAGCCCCAATTAGGGTCATATTTATCACCATAAGCACAAAAAAGAGAACGGAATTTCGTTCTCTTTTTCTTTGTTATTAAGTTGTTTAGCCTATGCCGGTGACAATACCATTTTATCATCTATTTGCGGTGAAAAACTGCCACTTTAAGATGGAAAAGATTATTTTATATCCTAAGGCAGGGGTTATATTTGTCTTTTTGCCTGCATAAATTAGCCCTAGCAGAGTATCATCGGCTTAGCTTTAGGTAGCCTTATCTCTGGTCAGATAGGTCACCTTTTCTTTACTCCTTGTTGCTATGCGGAAGGTTCTTTTTTGACCGCATGCACCATATATTATGGCATATAAGCCTGTTCGGGAGGCGGAGATATGCAGGAATACATTCAAAGAAGGGTCATGGAGATCAGCAATTATATCATTGAAAGTTCTGCCACAGTGAGGCAGACTGCTTCAGTTTTCGGGGTTAGTAAATCAACAGTACATAAGGATGTTACCGAGCGGCTACCGTTGCTCAATGATGTGGTAGCCGCTAAAGTACGGCATATTTTGGATAATAATAAGGCTGAGCGGCATTTGCGCGGAGGAGAAGCGACCAAGCGCAAATATTTGGGAATGCGGGGAGAGGATTAGCTATCATAAAAACTTGTCCCGCGGCATATAGATACGTAAAACCAGCCTCCAGGGAGGTATAGATATGGGTAGTATAAATGATTATCTTCGTAGTCGTCGCCGTATGGATGACCAGCCACGCGCGCATCGTATCAAGACCCGTCTTTTAGGTCAGATTTCTCTTTCTTTGGTCTTATTCCTGATCATAGCAGCATCGATACAGGCTGATAATTTTTTGGGGGATTCAGCGCGTTATGTGGCAGGGGAAGGGGTAGCGGCATCATCAAGCTGGATAGACTTTAGCGGGGAGAGCCAACAGGACACCACCGAACCACTTGATGATCCTAATGCTACCGCTGTGCAGAATGTTTTTCCTTCGGATGACAGCGCTCAGCCGGATTTTACTGCTCCGGCCTCTGGCATAGTGGTCACTGATATTGCTGTAGAAGCAGGCGGCTTTGCTACCAAACAAGGTATTCTGATCCAGGGCAATGCCGGGCAGTCAGTCAAGGCAGCAGCTGCCGGAAGCATTGCCTCACTAGATGAGGGAACCGACGGTATGGTGATGGAGATAACGCATAGCGGCGGATTTACCAGTGTCTATCAGGGCTTATCAGATGTTGATGTCTCCGTGGGCGACCAGGTCAATACTGGGGATCTCATCGGTACCACAGCTGATGGCGAATTGACCTTTAGCTTGTTGCTCAACGGTACGGAAGTAAATCCGCTGGAATACCTTTTTGAATAAAGAATGCTATTATTTAACAACAGCTGAGACAAAAGCAGGCATTGCGCCTGCTTTTTTAATGAAAAATACTTACTGGAGGTGAAAAATAACCCCAAATATGCTATGATAAATTATCTTTTAATAAAGGGAGTTTAATTACAATGCATGATTTTCTGGCTAGGATTAAAGCAGGCGAGACCTTGATCCTTGATGGTGGAATGGGCAGCTTGTTACAACAATTGGGCGGCTCGATGAAAAGCAGTGAAAATAATCTGCTTTATCCTCAGGTCGTTGAGAAAGCCCACCGGCTGTATCTGGAAGCAGGCAGCGATGCTATTATTACTAATACTTTTTCGCTTAATGGTATTTATGCAGCCAAACAAAAGCTAACGCCAGAGGAGACTGAACGTTCCTTGCGGGCAGCGATGGAAATAGCCCTGCGGGCTGCTGACGGGAAGCACTACCTTTTAGCTGATTTAGGTCCCAGCGGTGAGATGCTGGCTCCCTTTGGTACTGGTGATAAGGAAGAATATTACCGTGCCTACCGGCTTCAGGCAGAACAAATGGCCGAATATGCTATTGATGCTTTCATTATCGAGACCGTGATCGATATCAACGAGGCTTTGATCATCCTGCAGGCATGCCAGGATGCGGCGCCGCAGATCCCGGTTTTGCTCTCGCTGACCTTCTCCTCCTTGAAACGGGGAGGCTGCACCCTGATGGGTAATACTGCTGCTGATATTGCTGCTAAAGCTGAGGCCAATGGCGCTGCCGCAGTTGGTGCTAATTGCGGGGACCTGACTCCGGAACAATATGCACAGATTGTGACTTCGATGCATGAGGCTTGTTCCTTGCCGCTTTTGCTCCAGCCTAATGCTGGTAAGCCTAAGCGTGAAGGCAAGCAGGCTGTCTATCCCTTGAGCCCGGCGGAATTCGCCCAGCAGATGCAGTCTTGTTATGCTGCTGGTGCACGCATCTTGGGTGGCTGCTGTGGCACTACTCCAGCGCATATTGCCGCTTTGGTGCAAAGCTTGAAGGCATAAGGGGCTGTTGATAGTGAAAGAACATTGGGGTAAAGTAGGATTAAGCGCAAATGCGCTGAAATATTTAGCCTGCCTATTCATGCTCATCGATCATATTGGGCTGTTGTTCTATCCCAGCTCGGTTGTTCTGCGTGATATTGGCCGGCTGGCTTTTCCGATCTTTGCCTTTATGCTGGCTAACGGCTATCGCCATACTTCTAATTATTTGCGCTACTTATTGCGGTTGGTACTCTTTGCCGCAGGTTTCCAGTGGTTCTTCGCCCGTATTGTTTCGCCAAATTATCTAAATATTTTTGCTACGCTGGCCTTGGGGTTGATCGCTATCCGTATTGGTGATGAACTGCGTCAACGTTTAGAAGGTGCTGGCGGACAAGCTGCCTGCCTCCTGGTTGGTGTTCTGTTTTGCCTGCTCGGTGATTGGATCAGTGTCGATTATGTTTGGTATGGCATAGCGCTTATCTATACAGCTTGGCTCTTTTTTGATAAATTACCAGCAATGGCGCTGGCCTGGCTGCTGCTGACGCTTGCTTATGCTTGGCCGATCGATCTGCTGAGGATGAGCCAGATCTTCGCTTTGGTTTCTCTGCTGCCAATCAGTTTATATAATGGTCAGCCTGGCCGCGGCAATAGATGGTTTTTCTATATTTTTTATTGCGCCCATCTAATAATTCTTTATCTGCTCAAACTATGGCTACTATGATTTTGCCGCCACTTTAGAAATAAGGACCGAATAAAATGGCTAAACAGCGGATACTTCCATTTTTTATCCCCATGGAGGGGTGCCCATATCATTGTGTTTATTGCGATCAGGTGGCGATCAGCGGTCATGTGGCTTCGCCTTCAGCTGAAGAGATAACTGTTGCTTTAGCTGCTTTCCCTACTGATCCCCAAGCAGAAATCGCCTTTTATGGCGGCAGCTTTACTTGCTTGCCACGCAGCCGCCAGCTGTATTATCTACAAGCTGCTGCTCCGGCCATAGCAGCCGGGCGCATTGGCGGCATCCGTATTTCTACCAGACCCGATGCTGTCGATGCTGCTACCTGTTCTTTTTTGCAAGAAGCAGGTGTGACAACCGTTGAGTTAGGTGTACAGAGCTTTAATAGCAAAGTCCTCGCCGCAGCAGGCAGAGGGTATCAGCCGCAAACAGCGGAAAAGGCTTGTCTGACCGTTCGTGAAGCAGGGCTGCGTTTAGGGGTGCAGCTAATGACCGGCCTCCCGGAAGACACGCCCCGATTGGCCCGTGAGGCAGTCCTCCGTAGTGCGGAGCTGGGAGCAGAGCTGCTGCGTATTTATCCTACTTTAGTATTGGCTGATACTGCCTTGGCTGCTTGGTATCAGCAGGGAGATTATATGCCTCA
This sequence comes from uncultured Clostridia bacterium, assembly GCA_944393575.1. GTDB lineage: Bacteria > Bacillota > Dehalobacteriia > UBA4068 > UBA4068 > HGM13862. The sequence continues at coordinate 59,200 of CALYAP010000030.1, read as the reverse complement.
GAGCCTTGCGGAGGCGGTTAGTTGCTGCCGTGATATGGCTATCGCTGCCCGGGCCAAAGGGCTGACTATCATCCGTATGGGGATCAATCCCTCTGCTGATGTGGAGTCTGCTTTAGTCGCTGGACCTTATCATCCTGCTTTTGGGGGATTAGTGCTAGAAGCGGTGAAAAAGGCGCAGATCATTGACTTATTGGCAGATTATGATACCGCAAAAGCAGCAACTCTTTATTTCCCGCCTGTGGATTTGCCTTTGATCTGGGGGCATAAGCGCGCATCTTTGCAGCAGTTAACTGCTGCTTATCCGTTGTTGACTTTACAGAGCGATACTTTGCTGCCACGCGGTTCCCTGCGTTGGGTCTGTGGAGAAGAGAGCCGTCTTTCCCAGGAAACGTACTGGTGTCAAAAAACGGTCTCGGCATGGCAGTAATCATGATCATCCTTGCTGATAATGATCTGTAACATTTTTGTTTACGAATCATTGTTAATGAGACAGCCTATTTAGCCAAAATTCTTGATGAGCATTGCAAATATACATAAGACCACTATTAAGGCTATTGCCGCAGCGATAATAATGTGCTAAGATGAAGGCAATGTTTGCTGCCGAGTAAACAGAAGGCATTTATCTTTGCATCGTTAGGCCTTTGAAGATGCATCGATAGATGCATTTTTTATTATAAAGGGGGTATTCTTATGGCATGGATATATTTGGTCGGAGCAGGCTTGTTAGAGATTTTTTGGGCTACCTGCTTAAAATTCTCTCATGGTTTCAGTGTCTGGAAATTTACCATATTGACCATTATCGGTATGATCGCCAGCTTTGTGTTATTAGCGCAGGCGACTAAAACATTACCATTGGGTACTGCTTATGCTATTTGGACTGGTATTGGCGCTGTGGGAACAGTTATCGTAGGTATCCTCATGTTTAAGGAGCCGTTTACCGCTCTACGGGTTCTTTTCATTGCCTTGATATTGATCGGTATCATTGGCTTGAAAATAACTTCAGAGGCATAATCATGCTTTCTGGACTGAGCTTTAGTGATGAACGGCAGCCTCAATCAGTTTAGTGCTGACTTCGTTATGGGAATATATCTGTAGTTATATATATCAGCAAAAGCTGGTGCCATTTATTATTTGCCTGTAATAACTGTAAAGATGAGAAAAAGAGTGAGATAGCTAAGCTATCTCACTCTTTTGTCTAACATAGTTGGATTGCCAACCATTAGTTTAAAAAATTATTTTTTCTCACAAACACAACCGCAGTCGCAAGAATCAGCTTTGGCAGCGCCGCGAGTCAGACCCATTACCTTAAGCGGCAGGCCAAAGAGGTTGATGAAGCCAGCAGCATCCTTCTGATCATAAACATGATCAGTACTGAAGGTGGCCAGATCTTCATTGTAGAGGCTGTAGGGGCTCTTCATTCCCACATCAGTGCAGGAGCCTTTAAATAATTTTACTCTCACTGTACCAGTGACATATTGCTGGGTAACATCAACAAAAGCGTCCAGAGCCTCTTTGAGCGGCAGCAACCATTGGCCATTATAAACCAAATCAGCATATTTAAGAGCAACGGTTTCTTTATAATGGCTGGTTTCTTTATCGATAGTGATGCTTTCCAGAGCTTTATGGGCGGTATAGAGGATGGTGCCGCCAGGAGTTTCATAAACACCGCGGCTCTTCATGCCGACCAAACGGTTTTCAACCATACTGTCAATACCGATGCCATGTGCAGCGCCGTATTCATTGAGTTTAGTCAACAAAGCGACCGGATCCATTTTGACGCCGTCAACAGCTACTGGTTCACCCTTAACGAATTCGATTTCCACATACTGTGGCTGATCCGGAGCATCTTCAGGAGCCACGCAGACCATCAGCATCTCATTTTTATATTCATTCCAGGGGTCTTCCAGATCCAAACCCTCATGGGAAAGATGCCAGATGTTTTTATCCATGCTGTAGCTCTTATCTCTGGAGGTAGGAAGTGGGATGCCATGAGCCTCTGCATAATCGATCTCCTCATCGCGGCTGGTGAGATCCCATTCTCTCCAAGGAGCGATGATTGGTATCTGTGGCGCCAGGGCCTTGATGGTCAGCTCAAAACGTACCTGGTCATTGCCTTTACCGGTGCAGCCGTGACAGATAGCATCGCAGTTTTCTTTCAAGGCAACATCTACCAGATATTTGGCGATCAACGGCCGGGCCATGGATGTCCCCAGAAGATATTTGCCTTCATAGACAGCGTCTGCTTTGAGGGTGGGGAAGATATAATCTTTGACGAATTCAGCAGTCAGGTCGCCAATATAGCATTTAGATGCCCCCAGTTTCAGGGCTTTGGCTTTGACTGCTTCCATATCATCACCCTGGCCGACATCGCCACAGACTGCGATTACTTCACAGCCATAGTTCTCTTTTAGCCAAGAAATGATGATCGAAGTATCCAAACCACCGCTGTAGGCTAAGGCTACTTTTTTATAATCTTTTTTCATAAGACATAACCTCCCTTATATGATCAACAATGGACAGATATTAATATTAAAGGGATACCCCTTTGCTATTGATAATTATACATCACTCGGGAAAAATATTCAATCATTTTTTGTGTTTTTAGCCGTTTTCTAGTTGTAGTATGATGAAGAATAAAAAAGCTCTTTGATGACTGTAGATTGTGGTTTGTCAAGAGTTGCGGAAGTGTATAGTATAGCCAGAAAGAATATTTTTATCAGCCACCATTGGCAAAAATTTGTCTAAAAGTCACTGATTCACTGATCACTACTAAAGTGGCAATTATTCTTGAAAGCAGTTGGTATATTATCATCGGGGAAAGGATTTTGCAATAGACTATAGAAGTGAATAAAGTCTTGCTTTGTCGGGTAATGACATTTATTGCTGATATCAACTCTTGATGATCATTATTTTTATTATTAGGTATTATCTCATACAGAAAGGGAAGAGCCATGGATCTCTCTATTATATCGCTGCTTTTTTTAGTGGCATGTATCGCCATCGGCTTTTTGCTAAAGCGTAATATTGGACTTATCGCTATTGCTATGGCCCTGATCTTGGGGCGTCTTGGCGGTATTTCTGATAGCGATATCATCAATGGCTTTAATTCCAATCTGTTCATGATACTGCTGGGCGTTTCTTATCTTTTTGCTATTGCCAGAAGCAATGGCACCTTGGAGGCTGTAGCCAGAAAAACGATTGGGCTGGCTGGACGGCATATTAATTTGATCCCTGTGATAATGGTAGTAGCAGGAGCCTTATTAGCCATGGCCGGACCGGGCACCATTCCTGTTTTGGCCCTGATGGTGATGCTTTCCACAGCTTTAGCCAAGGAATTAGGCCTTGATCCGTTATCCTTTACTGTTTGTTGTTTTATGGGGGCTGCTGGTGGCGGCATGTCTCCCATAGCCCCTACAGGAATTGTGGCGCTGGAATTAGCAGCAGAAGAAGGCTATACTGGGATCGGCATTCCTTATATGTTTACCGTTTTGTTAGCCTTTTTGCTTTTTGCCATTATTTATTATTTTGCGACGGGGCTCTTTAAGGCTAAAGCTCTATCTGCACCATTGAGCCTAAAAGAGGTACCTCCGCTGACTCGTCAGCAATGGATTACCATTGCTGGTATCGTGATCATGATCCTGCTGGTACTCATTTTCGGGATCAATGTCGGTTTAGCATCTTTTCTTATTGCTGCTATCCTCAATATCATGGGTATGTGTGATGAACGCCAGATCCTTAAAGAGATCAATTGGGGCACCCTGGTCATGATTTGCGGTACCGGTGTTCTGATGAACGTTATCATTGAACTGGGCGGTATCGATAAGCTCTCTTCTGCCTTGGCTTCGATTATGACCCCTTATACTGCGCCATCGCTGATGTCTCTCTCCAGTGGGACCATGGGCTTTTTTGCTTCTACTTCCGGGGTGGTTATCCCCACGATGGTGCCTGCAGTACCGGGTATTGTCGAGACCTTAGGCGGTGGGGTGACGCCGCTTTCACTGATCTTAGCCCTGAGTATCGGGTCGCAGATAGCCGGCATTTCGCCGGCATCTACTGGTGGGGCCTTGGCCTTAGCAGCTTTTGTTACTATGTATAAACCGAATGCCGAAGAGAAGAACCGTTATTTTATCCGTCTTTTTATCACTGCTATCCTCGGTGTGCTGTTTATGTCAGCCTTGGGATTGACCGGGTTTTATACCTGGCTGCATTGATGTTTGGATTGAGGAGGATATTAAGTTAAACTGCCGTTCCATCTATGGGGCGGTTTTTTATTGTAGATTATATTGCCAGTATATGCTCAGTCCTCTCTCGTCTAGCAGCAATTTTTTGATAAAAATTTTGGCTATTTCATGGCGCTGCCCGGTATTGAGTTGTTCCCATAAACGTGGCAGATCTTTTGGCTGTGGCGGTAAAACAGGTTGGTTGGACTGGCTTTGCAGTTTAAGTATTGCTCGTTTTGCTTGGTTTTTCTCTTTTTCTAAGCCACATAAGCGTTTCTCCAAGTATTTGCCGGTCAGCTCTCCTCCCTGCAAAGCCATATCGATCAAGCGCGCAATTTGCTCCTCGATAGCTGCTAATCGTGCTTGCGCTTGCTTTATTTCTTGTTGGCAAGTGGGCTGTCCCGGTACCTGGATAGTTGCTAATGGCTGTATTTGTTGAAATAGCTGCTGTTTGACTGCCTCCTCTATCGTCGGCACAGCAGCACAATAGCTTTTTCCCTGACAGAGTCCCCGACTTTTGTTCTGGCAGGTGAAGTAGAGGTATTTACCTCCCCGCGAGGCGTTGACTCGCATCGTAGCACCACAATGTCCACAACGCAGTAATCCTATCAACCAACTGCGGTAACTGCCATGCCGCGAACCAAAGCGGATATTAGCATCAAGTAATTGCTGGCATTTAAGAAAAAGCTCTGCATCTATCAATCCTTGATGCATTGCCAAGGATAGATAATGATCTTTGACATCACTGAATTTACGGGCATTTTCCTCCCTTTTGCCATAGAGAAAACAGGCGTTATCCATGACAAAATCCGTGATATCATTGGTGATCTGACAGCCCTTACGCTGATAATATTGATAAATAGCTGGAGATGCTTTGACATAGACGGGATTACGCAGGATACGGCTGATTTTGCTGCTATCCCAGACTGAGCCTTCGGGAGAGGGAATCTGTTCTTGGTTGAGCTGGTTGGCGATAGCTGAGAGGGAGAGCATTTCCCTTCCATACATATGAAAGAGTTTTTGCAAAATGACTGACTGACTCTTATCTTCCTGTAAGGTTTTATAGCTGTGCTGCCCGTCTGGCATGACAATAGTATCTTTGCTGAAGCCAAAAGGGGCTCTGCCTCCTAGCCAAGAACCTGTTTTGGCACGGCTGTAATAGTTATCTCTCACTCGCGCCTGAATGGTCTCCCGTTCCAGTTGGGCGAAAACCATGGCGATATTGAGCATGGCCATCCCCATCGGCGTTTCAGTATCGAATTTCTCTTGAGTAGAGACAAAGGCCACCCCATAGCTGCGGAATAATTCGATCAAGGAGGCGAAATCAAGCAGCGAGCGGCTCAGGCGGTCCAGACGGTAGATGATGATGCGGGAGATCTGCCGTTCGCGTACTGCAGATAGCATTTTTTGGAAATCCGGTCGCTGCAGGTCTTTGCCGCTATACCCCTTATCGCTATAGACCAGATAGGGCTTATCCGCACCACCTTCCCGCTTGCAGAGCTCGATCTGTGTCTCGATGGAAATACTGTCTTTTTTGTCTATTGATTGACGGGCATAGATGGCATCCATACTATCATTGCTCCTTTTGGGGAATAGGGGAAGACGAGATACTGGTCTCCTGGCTCAAAAAATGCTCCAGACTGGCAGAAAGCAACAAGGCCAGGCGTAGCTTTGTCTCTGGAGTGGCTGATTGCTGAGGCATTATTTGAATGATGGGGAGATCGCTTGGTTGCATGGGAAGCACCTGAAAGATAATTTCTGTGATGATGGTAATTATTATATGCTGACGGTACTTTTTTTCAGACCATCTTATCCACGCTCCACTGGATGCAATCATAGCCGCTGGCATTGACTAATTCCACTACCTGGTTATTATAGTCACCAAAGGGCGGCCTAAAGAGCGTAGGGGTATAGCCGGTGACTTCCTGGATCATGGCATAGTTATCCGATAGTTCAGAGAGAATCTGCTCTTCTGATAGCTCAGTAAAATGGGGATGGGTGGTGGAATGCAGGCCGATTTCATGTCCCCTTTCGGCGATCTGGGCCGCCATCTCCGGATAATCTTCGAGCCAAATATTGACCAGGAAGAAGGTACCTTTAACCCCATATTCATCAAGGGTATCGAGGATATCTTCAGTATGTTCTGCTCCCCAGCTGGCATCAAAGCTGATGGCTACTAATGGTTTATCTGTTTCCACTTCGTAGATTGGCACCAATCTTTGCTGCTCTGATGCGGCGGAAAGAATCCCCTGTGGCCAAAGTGCTGTTGCGATGATACCAAAGACCAGTAAACAGATTAGAGCAAGACCTAATTTGAGTTTGTTGCCGTTGCAAAAAAATACACGCATTACAATCGCCTCCTTGGATAAAGTTACGCAACCGGATGATGAAAAATGTCTGAAAAAGTATTATTCCCATTAGCAGCCCTAGCTCTCTGGGCAGGAAATTTACTATAATAATAGAATTTAATATTGTTTAAGTGGTTGTTTTACAAACGCTATCGCTAATTGGCTTTCCCTAGCCAGATGAGATAAATAATGTGGATCGTTTTAAGGAGAGCTCAGTGAAAATTTTGGGATTGGATCCAGGTACAGCCATTACCGGCTATGGGCTGATCAATGCAGATAAAGGTGCATATCAGTTGGAAGAATTTGGTGCCCTGCGTACTCCAGCAGGGCGGCCGGCTCATGAACGTTTATGTATGCTCTATGATGCGTTAAACAGCCTGCTGGATCGTTCCCAGCCAGATCAAGTGGCTATAGAACAGCTGTTTTTCAATAAAAATACCACTACCGCTGTTCCGGTAGGACAAGCGCGCGGTGTTTTGCTGCTGGCCTGTGCTCAACGCCAGCTGCCAATTAGCGAATATACTCCATTGGAAGTCAAACAAGCGCTGACTGGTTATGGCCGGGCTGAAAAGCAGCAGATTCAATATATGGTTTGTCACTTGTTGAAGATGGACGCCCCGCCAAAGAATGATGACGCTGCCGATGCTTTGGCCATCGCCATCACCCATGCCCATTATTATCGGGGGCGGAAATTAAGAGGAGAAATATCATGATCTCTTTTGTGCGCGGCAAGGTAGCTGATCTTACCGGAGATGCATTAGTTATTGATTTAGGTGGTATAGGCTTAGAGGTTTTCGCCCCTTTTGCCAGGCTCCAACCGGCGCCTGCCATCGGCGAGGAAATCCTCTTATACACCCATTTACAGATTCGTGAGGATAATTGGCAGCTTTATGGATTCACTGATAAAGACCAGCTGACAGCATTTCGCCTGCTGCTTTCTGTCTCTGGTGTTGGGGCTAAAACAGCTTTAGCTATCGTCGACCAGCTTTCCGTACAGCGGGTGGTAGCCGCCATTGCCGCTAAAGATAGCAAGCCTTTTACCACTGTTAGCGGTGTAGGCAAAAAAACTGCTGAGCGGATTATTTTAGAGCTGAAGGATAAATTCTCCATCTTGGCCGGAGAAGAGGCGGTGGCTGAACAGACTGCTGCTGAGGTGGTGTTGAATACAGATTTGCTGGCTGCCCTGAAGCAGTTAGGCTATAGCGCTACTGAATCGCGCGCTTTTGCCATGAAGGCGCAGGCTGCCTTGGCTCCTGACGCTACAGCGGAAGAGCTTTTGCGTGAAGCGATGAAGATCATCATGCAGTCATAATAAAGCGAGGATAATCATGGACGAAGAACGCTTGATCGTACCGGAACATCTCTGGGAGGACGGGGAAGAAACCGTTATCCGCCCCCGTTACTTTCATGAATATACAGGACAGGACCAGGTCAAAGAAAACCTGGAAGTATTTGTCAAAGCTGCTCTTGGACGGGGAGAAGCACTGGACCATGTTTTGCTGTACGGCCCTCCTGGACTGGGTAAGACCACTTTGGCCTCTGTGATAGCTAATGAACTGGGGGTCAATCTGCGCATCACTTCTGGTCCGGCTATCACCCGTGCCGGCGATCTGGCGGCGATCATTTCTTCCTTGGAGGAGCGAGATATTCTTTTTATCGACGAGATCCATCGGATCAACCGTGCGGTAGAAGAAGTGCTTTATCCAGCTATGGAGGACTATTGCATCGATATTATGACGGGTAAGGGCCCTGGTGCCAAGAGTATTCGTTTCGCTCTGCCGCCATTTACCTTGATCGGCGCGACTACCCGCGCTGGAATGTTGGCAGCTCCGCTACGTGATCGTTTCGGTGTTATTTGTCGTCTGGAATATTATGATGAAAAGGATCTTCTGCACATCATCCGTCGTTCTGCCAAAATTTTTGATGTGCCGCTTGATGAAGAAGGTGCGTTGGAAATCAGCCGCCGCAGCAGGGGCACCCCGCGTATTGCTAACCGTTTGCTGCGCCGCCTGCGCGATTTTGCTGAAGTCAAAGGCAACGGCGTCATCACCAAGGAGATTGCTGCTGATGGTCTGAACCGTTTAGGTATCGATGAACGCGGCCTTGATCAAGTGGACCGCAAGGTGATGCTGGCTATCATGGAGAAATACGGCGGCGGACCAGTGGGACCAGATACTATTGCCGCTACTATCTCTGAGAGTATCAATACTATCGAAGAGGTATGCGAACCTTATTTGATGAAGATCGGTTTCCTGCAGCGGACGCCCCGCGGGCGCGTTGCTACTCAATTAGCTTGGGATTATTTTGGCTTAGCCCACCCTGGCGTTGCTGATGATGAGGGGAGTCTTTTTTGATGAAGCTATTACTGCATTGTTGCTGTGGTCCCTGCGCGGTAGGGTCTCTACCGCAGTTTGAGGAGCACGGTTATCAGCCGTTTGGTTATTTTTATAATCCCAATATCCATCCTTATCAGGAGCACAAAGCCAGGCGACTATCTTTTATTGAGCTGATGGAGCGCCGGGGATTGCCTTATTTGGCAGTTAAAGATTATCCTTTGGAAGAATGGCTGAGACAGGTAGCTCCTGCCCCGGAACAACGTTGTGCTTATTGTTATCAAAGCCGGCTCTTGGCAGCGGCTGAGTTTGCTCTCAACAATGGGTTTGAACATTTTTCTACTACGCTGTTGATCAGTCCTTATCAAAACCATCAGCTGATCCGCGAAACAGGAGAAAAAATAGCAGCTGCTAAGGGCTTAGAGTTCGTTTATCTTGATTTGCGGGGCGGTTTTCGCCAAGGGCAGGAAGAGGCTAGGGCGATGGGCCTCTATATGCAGAAGTATTGCGGTTGTATTTATAGTGAAAAGGAACGTTATCAAAAGAAGAAAAAGGCTATTAGTAAAGGAGCTGACTCATGAAAAAGGCAAGTAAATTTTGGCTCGCTATCCTTACGGTGTTCACTTTGATGATCTGTGCTAGTCCGGCTGAAGCAAAAACTGAGCGCTATGACCGTTTAGACGGTGTAGAAGTGCGGGTACTGCTTAACGGTTCTAGCTCTGCTCGCTCTTATACTATCACTATTGGTGATGGTGATTATGAGATAGTTGATGCGAATGATCCCGATGATGTTTATGCCGAGATCAGCTCCGGTAGTGTGACTTTTTATGCTGATAGTTCACGCAGCTATAGATGCGAGGTGAATGGTGAAGTATATACCTCTTCCTCCCCCTTTATGGCTGTACCGTATAGCTCTGATGATTATTTTATTTATAATGGCACCTCTTACCGCGGTTGCTTTAAGGCTATGCATAGTGGCAGTTACTATTATGCGATCAACCAGATCAATATCGAGCTTTATCTCTATGGAGTAGTTGGTAGGGAGCTTGGTTATGGTTATAATGATGAGGCAACCATGGCCCAGGCAGTAGCTGCACGTTCTTATGCTTTATCCAGCTATAGCTCCAGCAATACTTATTATGATATGACAAACACCACTTCTTCCCAGGTCTATGGCGGTAAGAGTGCTGAGACGCAAAAAATCATTGATGCTGTGGACGAAACCTGCGGGATGATTTTGGAGTATCAGGGCGAGGCTGTGCAGACTTATTATAGTTCTAATATGGGTGGCCATACTGAGAATATTGAGAATGTCTGGGTCAGCGATGAGGTGCCGATCAAAGGGGTTCCTTCTCCTCATGATGCTTTGGCTGGCAATTATAGCAGCTATGGGGCTTCTACTTATTCGTGGACAGTTGAATATACTCCGGAGGAGTTAGTGTCTTTGGCTAACTCTTATGGTGATACTGATATCGGAACTTATACGGGGATCAGCTATTCTACTACGCTTAACGGCGTGACCAGTGTCTCCGGCCGGGCGATGACGGTGACGATCAGCGGCACCAGGGGTAGTGTGACAGCTACCAAGGATAGTATTCGTAGTCTGTTGAATTTGAAGAGTACTTTGATCACTATTGCTGATAACAGCTCTGGCTCATCAGCTGCATATATCAAGGGTGCTGATGGACAGGCCATCAATTTTTCTGATCTCAATGATGTCTATGCTGTTGGCAGTTCCGGTGGGACTATGAAAGTCAATGGTAGCAATTCCTCGCTATATGTGATCGGCGGCAATGGCATTACCAGTGAGCTTGACAAGACTGGCGGAACAGGCGATACTATAGTAATCAGTGGCCGCGGGTATGGTCATGGCGTGGGCTTAAGCCAATTTGGCGCCATTGCTATGGGCGATGACGGCTATACCTGGGATGAGATCATTGAACACTATTTTTGTAGTGATAATGGAATAGAGCTGGTTAAAGCTTATTAGTCAAATATTATGAGAGATAATGAGGCCAAGGATCTGTTATGAGAGTAGAAGACTTTGATTATCAATTACCTGAAGAATTGATCGCCCAAGACCCAATCGAGCCGCGAGATGCCTCGCGGCTCCTCATTATGGATAAAACCACTGGCGCTCTGCGCCATAGCGTCTTCAATCAACTGGGACAGGAGCTGCATCCTGGAGATATGTTGGTGATCAATGATACCAAAGTGCTGCCCGCCCGGTTGTTCGCTACCAAAGAAAGCGGCGCTACCATTGAGCTGTTATTACTCAAGCAGGTAGAGCTGAATTTGTGGCAATGCCTGGTACGGCCAGGACGAAAAGCTTTGCCGGGGGTGAAATTGCATTTTGCTTTACCGGAACTGACCGCGGAAGTAGAAGATTTCAGTGATGAAGGCACACGGTTGATCCGTTTTTTCCCTGATGGCGATTTCTATGCTGTGTTGGATCGGCTCGGTACCATGCCCCTCCCGCCCTATATCAAAAAACCGCTTCAGGATCAGGACCGCTATCAGCCTGTTTATGCCCGCGAGCGGGGATCAGCCGCTGCACCGACTGCCGGATTGCATTTTACGCCGGAGCTGATGGCTGCTTTGAGCGAGCAGGGTGTTCTCTTTACCAAGATCATGCTGCATGTTGGTTTGGGTACTTTCCGTCCGGTTAAGTCTGATACAGTCGAAGGCCATACCATGCATAGTGAATTTTACCGTGTTTCCGCCGAGGCCGCTGAGGCGATCAATGCTGCCCGTGCTGCCGGAGGAAGGATTATCGCTGTCGGTACTACAGCCGTACGGACTTTGGAAACAGTAGCGGATGAAGACGGTAATATGAAAGCCGAAGAAGGCTGGACACAAAAATATATTTACCCCGGTTATCATTTTAAACTGGTCGATGGGATGATCACCAATTTCCATTTGCCTAAGAGTACTTTGATTATGTTAGTTTCTGCTATGGGTGGTCGGGAGAATGTTCTCAACGCATATCAGACTGCTATCAAAGAGAGATACCGTTTTTATAGCTTTGGCGATGCGATGCTGATTGTTTAGTGATTCAGGTCCTATTTACCGATTATTGTCGTTATCAAGCAGCGGTTCTTTTGCTCTCTTGTTGTTTGCGCTGACGGTAAATAGAAGCGAGTTATGCTGAGAATAAAAAGACTGCCTTCCAGGAGGAAGGCAGTCTTTTAGTTGTTTGGGTTGTGAATTTACAGAACCAGGGAAGGAGCGCTATAAGTGCGGCCAGCCAATTCTTGATCGAGCAGGTAGAGTCCTTTAGGATCAGAACCGAAAATTTCCATCTTTTTGATCATATCGGTGGCATTGGTTTCCTCTTCGCCCTGTTCTTTAACGAACCAATCTAAAAATTGCATGCTGCGGAAATCTTTAACCGCATAAGCAGCATCATAGATGTTGTTGATCAGGCTGGTTACATATTGTTCATGTTTGAGACCTGCTTGAAGTGGATCCATATTGTTTTTCAATTCAATATTGGGTTTATCGATAGCCTCATAAGTGACCTTTGCATCATTGTTCTGCAGGTATTTAACGAAAAGCATAGCATGATCGCGCTCTTCTTGGGCTTGTACCTGATACCAATTAGCAAAACCGTTGAGGCCCTGTTCTACATAGAAGTTGGCAAAATCAAGATACAGATAAGCAGAATAGAATTCTTTATTAACCTGGGTATTGATTAAATCAGCTACTTTTTTGTCCAACATGGTAAACAACTCCTTTTCTAAAAATTATTATCTCGTAGAAAACTACTATTGAGAATCATTATTGTTAACTTAACATATTAATAAGCAAAAAACAAGTCTTTTGGTAAAATATCACTGATTATTATTATCCAATTTTTTAATGCATTAATCAAGAAAAAATTTTTCTAATTTTTACTTGACAGAGTAGGAATAGCATGCTATGATGTTTACGGTTAGTTTAAACTAACTAAAGCGACCGTGCATTATTTTTTTGACGTTAAGTTAGTTTAAGCTAACCGGGCGATTGGAACACTGAGTAATAATATCGAGTTATTGTTAGCAGCTAAAGCAACTCTTTCCCAACCTAAAAGCATCTTGCTGCTAATAATACAAACCCCTAAAGCGCATAATAGTCAATGGTAGTGCCTGAATACTAAACTATTTATGCTGCAGCCAATAGAGGGATTCTTCACGAAGGGAGTATACGAGCTTGCTAGAGAGATATCTGATCGAACATTGCGCGCCAACGCTGGCTTCACTCAAAACGGCCAATCTTTTTAGTCTGAATTTTTCCTCGGAAAAAAACTTTGATAAACAGTTCAATAAATGGAATTGCCAGCTTGGCAAAAAAGGTATCTCTCTGCTCCTACTCCACCGCTATCAGCAAACAGCGTTGATCTACGTTTACCGTAGGGGACGGTTGCAAAATGATTTATGCAAGCCAGGTGTTGCGGCATTTTTAGCTCAGTATGGCTATGCATCTACTGATGTCGAATACGCACTGCTGCGGCTGAAAGAGCGTTTTGGTGTAGGGGATAAGTTTCCTCATGAAATCGGCCTGTTTCTCGATTATCCGCTGGGTGATGTAGTTGGTTTTATCGAAAATGAAGGCAGAAATTGCAAGCTGGCTGGCTGCTGGAAAGTATATGGCGATGCGCGCGCTGCTAGCAAGCTTTTTGCTAAATTCAAAAAATGCAAGGATGTTTATAGTCGTTTATGGAGTGAAGGAAGAACTGTTTTGCAGCTCACGGTAGCTGCTTAACATAAATAGATCAAGAAAGAGGTTTAATTTATGGGTAAAATAGCTGTAGTTTATTGGAGCGGTACTGGCAATACCGAGGCCATGGCTCACAAAGTAGTGGAAGGCGCTGAGGCCGCTGGCGCTGAGGTGGCGCTGTTTACCGCTGCTGAATTTGCTGCCGATATGATGGATCAGTTTGATGCAGTAGGTTTTGGCTGCCCTTCCATGGGGGCTGAGGTTTTGGAAGAAGACGAGTTTGAGCCGATGTTCGTGAGCTGCGAGCCTAAGCTGGAGAACAAGAAAATCGCCCTTTTTGGCTCTTATGGCTGGGGTGATGGAGAGTGGATGCGCGACTGGGAAGAGACCTGCCGCAAAGATGGCGCGGTTCTAGCCTGTGATTGTGTTATCTGCAATGAAACTCCGGATGATGAAGCAAATGCCGCTTGCATCGCTTTAGGTAAAGCTTTAGCTTAGCGCTACATATCTAATGAATAATATAAAAGACCCTCTGTCACATGGCAGAGGGTCTTTTTATTGCCCAGGAAATAAGAAAAAGCTTGCCGGATAAAAGCATTTTGCTGGTATTCCTAATGATAAAATTTTTGTTGAAAATGAAGTTGATAAAAGCAAGGTGACTTTAACGATAAAAAGTGTTGGATAAAAAGTGAAGAAATTGACTTTCATTGTTAAAAATACTATAATTTCCTTGCTTATTCCTTACTTAGCAACGGTGTGCAAGAGTACGGCGCGCACCGCTCTTTTTTGCCAAGCTATGGTTGGCGGAAATATTAGGAAAAGATTATTGATGACTGCAGCAAAGGAGAATAAGATGCCGATCAGTTTTGATTTATTACAAACCGCTCAAGATTCTATGGCTCGTGCCGGTATTTTGCATACTCCGCATGGCGATGTGACTACTCCGGTATTTATGCCGGTAGGCACTTGCGCATCCGTAAAAACGATGTCTCCAGATGAACTAAAGGAGGTTGGCGCGCAGATCATTCTCAGCAATACCTATCATTTATATCTGCGTCCAGGGCATGAGCTGGTCAAAGAAGCGGGTGGTTTGCATAGCTTTATGAATTGGGATCGCCCTATTCTTACTGATAGTGGTGGTTTTCAGATCTTTAGCCTAGCTGAATTACGCCAACTGACCGACGAAGGGGCTAGCTTTGCCTCTCATATCGATGGCAGCAGACATCAGTTCACCCCCGAAAAAGTGATGGAGATCGAGATGGCCCTTGGCGCGGATATTGCGATGTGTTTTGATGAATGCTCGCCCTACCCGGCAGAGTTTCAGCAGGTACAGCAGGCAGACCAGCGCACTTATAATTGGGCCTGCCGCTGCCAGCAGGCGCATCATCATCCGCAACAAAGCTTGTTTGGTATTGTCCAAGGCGGCCTCTATAAAGAGCTGCGCCTGAAGAGTGCAGCCCAGATCACTAGCCTTGATTTTCCTGGCTATGGTATTGGCGGACTCTCGGTCGGCGAGCCCAAGGAAATGATGTACGAATGCCTCGATTATCTGACTCCAGTCATGCCTGAGCATAAACCACGCTATTTAATGGGTGTTGGTTCGCCGGATTGTCTGGTAGAGGGGGTAGCCCGCGGTATCGATATGTTTGACTGTGTGCTGCCGACTCGTATCGCCCGCAACGGCACAGTGATGACCCCTGATGGCAAGATGGTGATCCGCAATGCTATCTATGCCCATGATTTCCGGCCGATCCAGGAAGACTGCAAATGCTATGCCTGCCGTAATTTTAGCCGGGCCTATATCAGGCATTTGATCAAAGCCGGGGAGGTTTTGGGTATTCGGTTGACTACGATCCATAATCTTTATTACCTCTGCCATCTGATGGCAGATATCAGACAAGCAATCTTGGACGGTACTTTCAATGAATTCCGGGCTGACTTTTGGAAAAGATACCGCTTATAAGCCCCTATCCGGGAAGACCCTGCGATTGACGTTCCATATTTTCGATCACGATATCGTAAATCTCGCCTAAAGAAGCGCAATATTCCAGCACCTGCCATGGTTCATTGGTGTGAAAATGGATTTTGATCAGCTCTTCGTCACCAACGGCTAGAAGACAATCTCCCTGAAAGTTTTTGCGGAAATAGGCGCTGATAGCATCTTCATCTAGATGTTCTCCTTCGATCAACAGTTGCGTATCAAATTTGAATTCTAACATACCTTTGTCTCCTAATCAGCATTTGTTTTTATATTGTTATTTTACTATATAGTTTAGCCATAGTCACCATTGTTTTTTAGCACAATAATCCTGCTGATATGATTGGTTAGCTCTAGATATGGTATGTTTTTGCCGTAGTTAGCCTTTGGCTCAGTTTAGATATCTGCATCTCCATTATGCTGGAGATGTTTTTGTTTTATTCTGAATAATCATGCTTTTTTGTTGCAAAAAAGTAATAAATTTCCTAAATAAAATAGTGACAATTCTCAATAACTGTGCTATAATATATTCTATTCAAATTTGAGAGGAAAGTGAGATTTGTGTCGGATAAAGCCCAGGAAAAAGAATATATGATTTTCCTTGGCAACTTTGGCAGTGGCAAGACTGAACTGGCAATGCATTTTGCTATGGATGCTGCAGCAGCTGGTAATCCGACTACTCTCATCGACCTAGATGTGATCAACCCCTATTTTCGGGCCTCGGAAAGAAAGCTAGCTCTAGACAAGGCTGGCGTACGACTAATTATCCCTAACTATGCGATGAGCAATGTTGAGATAATTACCATCAACCCCGAGATTTATTCCGCCTTTACTGCCGGATCTGGCAGCGTTATTTTTGACGTCGGCGGCGATGGTCTAGGAGCGCGTGCGCTAGGCCAGTATAAAGGCTACTTTGATAAAGTTCCACCACCTCGATTGCGTATATGGCTTGTTATTAACCCGCACCGACCAATGTCGGCAACCCCGGACAAGATAATAGCTATGATGAGAGCCATTGAGGAGAGTGCGAGACTCAGAATCAACGGCTTAATTAATAATGGGAACATGAGCTATGAAAGCACGGCGGAGGATCTCCTCCATTCCTATTATATAGTTAAGGAAGTTGCTGCCCAAACTGGAGTACCGGTAGTTATGACCAGTGGAGAAGAGCAGCCGCTAAGCGGTTTTTTGCAGCTGGCACAGGAGCGGGATTTAAAACAGGATTATATTGGTGAACCGGTGTTCATCCATACTAAGATGCACCGCGACTGGGATAGATTCGTTAAATACGGAGTTTAAAAGATGGAGGTTAGAGTAAATGGCTAAATTAACAATATATACCGAGATCTGTAAAGGTTGTGGACTGTGCGTTCGTGCTTGTCCCAAAAACCTGCTAACTTTGGAAGAGACGAAACTTAATTCCAAAGGTTATCAGCCAGTACGTATCGTAGACCAGGATGCTTGCATCGCCTGTGCTGCCTGTGCCCGTACTTGTCCTGATGTGGCAATAGAGATCGATAAATAGGAGGGCTACATAGATGACGACTAAACAATTGATGAAAGGCTGCGAAGCTATTGCTGAGGCAGCACTGCGCGGAGGTTGCCGCTATTTCTTCGGCTACCCAATCACCCCGCAGAATGATATTCCTGAATATATGTCCGCCCGTTTGCCGGAGATCGGTGGTGTTTTTCTCCAGGCGGAGTCGGAGATCGCAGCTTCTAATATGGTATACGGCGCCGCAGGTGCCGGCGCTAGAGTTATGACTTCCAGCTCTAGCCCGGGAATCAGCTTAAAACAGGAAGGTATCTCTACCATTGCTGGTGCGGAGCTGCCTTGCGTGATCGTGAATGTAATGCGCGGTGGCCCGGGCATTGGTGGTATTCAGGCTTCCCAGGGTGACTATTTCCAATCAGTCAAAGGCGGCGGTCATGGCGATTATAAGCTGATCGTTTTTGGTCCGGATTCTGTCCAAGAGGCTATCGATATCGTTTATGGTGCTTTTGATATCGCTGATAAATACCGCACTCCAGTGATGATCTTGGCCGATGGCTTGATCGGTCAGATGATGGAGCCAGTCACTATGCCTGAATTTAAGAGCGACGAGGAAATAAAAGTTGAGAAGCCTTGGGCTGCTACTGGCTGGCATGAAGGATGCGGACGGCCAAGAGCAATTATCAATTCCCTTTATATCGAAGATGAAGCTCTGGAAGCTCTGCATGAGCGCTTGCAGGCACGTTATCGTATTATTGAGCAAAATGAAGTTAGATATGAGTATTATAATATTGAGGATGCAGAAGTTATCCTGATCGCCTATGGCACCATCTCCCGCGTTTGCCGTTCTGCTATTGATGAATTAGCAGAGGAGGGGATTAAGGTTGGCATGGTTCGTCCGATCACCTTATGGCCGTTCCCTTCTCAGGCGGTATTGGATGCAGTGGCTCAGCCTTCAGTCAAGAAAGCCTTGGCTGTAGAGATCAGTGCTGGTCAGATGGTCGAAGACGCCCGTCTAGCAGTCAATGGTCTAAAGGAGGTTGCTTTCCTGGGTTATCCCGGAAGCAAGATCGCCACTGTTGAGGAAATCATTGCCAAAGTTAAAGCGCTGAGGGAGGAATAACAATGACCAAGGTTTTCGCTAGAACTAAGGGACTGATTGATGTTCCTAATCATTATTGCCCTGGCTGCGGCCATGGGATAGTGCACCGTCTGGTAGCAGAAGTCCTTGAGGAAATGGATCTTCTCGACCATACCGTTGGCGTTGCACCGGTCGGTTGCGCAGTATTTGCTTATAATTATTTTAATTGTGATATGTATGAAGCAGCACATGGACGTGCTCCGGCAGTCGCCACTGGTGCTAAACGGGTTTTCCCCAATAACTGTGTTTTTACTTATCAAGGTGATGGCGACCTGGCCTCTATCGGTACTGCAGAGATCGTTCACGCAGCTCATAGGGGAGAGAAGATCACCACTATCTTTATCAATAATGCCATTTATGGTATGACCGGCGGTCAGATGGCGCCGACCACTTTGGTTGGTCAACGTACCACTACTAGCCCTAAGGGTAGGGATAAGGATCTTTGCGGTGAGCCGATTCGCATGGCTGAGCTGCTCGCTACTATTGAAGGCTCCGCTTATATCGAACGTACCGCTGTCAATAATAATGCTAATATTATCAAGACCAAGAAAGCTATTCGCAAAGCTTTTGAGACGCAGATGGAACGCAAGGGCTTTTCTATGGTAGAGGTGCTCTCTACCTGCCCGACCAACTGGGGCAAATCACCTATCGAAGCGATGCAATGGCTGGAGGATGAGATGATCCCCTATTATCCTTTGGGCGTTTTTAAGGAGGTATAGCGATGCTGGAGAGAGATATTTTTGCTGGTTTTGGCGGGCAAGGCGTTTTATTGATGGGACAACTGCTGGCTCAGGCTGCCTTGTTCGAAGGACATAATGTTGCGTGGTTGCCTTCTTATGGCCCGGAGATGCGCGGCGGTACGGCTAACTGCTCAGTCACTATTTCTGATAAGCCGGTAGCATCCCCGATTATTGAGCATCCTACCTCTTTGATTGCGATGAATGCTCCTTCTTTAGATAAGTTTGAACAGGCTATCATTCCTCAGGGCAAACTATTTATTAATAGCTCGATTATTTCCAGAAAAACTACCCGGGATGATTTAGATGCATTCTATATCCCTTGTACTGAGATTGCCGTTGAACTTGGACAGCCTAAAGTTGCCAATATTGCTATGCTGGGCGCTTATGTCGCTGCTACCAAATGCGTTAGCGAAGAAAGCATCATTGATGCCTTGCAGCATAAATTAGGCGAAAGAAAGAAACATCTGATTCCGGTTAACCGTGAGGCTTTGCGTAAAGGCGCTGAGGCTGCTGGTATGGTAATGAAATAGATTGATTTTCAAAGTTTAATGAAACAGCTTAATAAGTAGAATGGTTTGAGTTAAATAGAAAACAACTCATAAAAATGATCCCTCCTGCCTTTTGGCGAGGAGGGATCATTTTTATGAGGGATCCGTACTTACGGTTTATAGCTTATAGCTTGTTACGCATGATTTTGCCGCTGGGTGTTTTTGGTAATTCGTCACGGAAGACCACGATCCTGGGGTATTTATAAGGAGCGGTGCGCTGTTTGACATAGGTCTGGATCTCTTTTTTAAGGTTTTCGCTGGGCTCCGTCCCTTTAGTAAGAACGATGCTGGCTTTGACCACTTGGCCGCGGATTTCGTCTGGGGCCGGAGAAACTGCACACTCCAAAATGTAGGGCAGTTCCATCATCACACTCTCGATCTCAAAGGGGCCAATGCGGTATCCGGAAGATTTAATTAGGTCATCAACACGGCCTACATACCAGTAGTAGCCATCTTCATCTTTCCAGGCCGTATCGCCAGTATGATAATAACCATCATGCCAGGCGTCATTAGTTTTTTCTTCATCACGGTAATAGCCTCTGAATAGTCCGCGTGGTGCACCTTCGGCAGTACGAATGCAGATTTCACCAACTTCGCCGACTTTGGTTGGATTCCCTTCGTTATCGAGCAGCTCTACTTCATAGAGCGGGCTGGGCTTGCCCATCGAGCCGATTTTGGGAGTATCGCCAATGAGATTGCCTAAGACCACAGTGGTTTCACTTTGACCAAAGCCTTCCATGATTGAGAGTCCAGTAACTTTTTTGAACTGGTGGAAAACCTCTGGGTTAAGCGCTTCGCCAGCAGTGGTAGCATGCTTGATGGAGGAGAGGTCATACTTGGCGATATCCTCCTTAATCATGAAGCGGTACATGGTCGGCGGAGCGCAGAAGGTAGTGATATGATGCTTAGCGAAAAGCGGCAGCAGGTCATGGGCGTCGAAACGGTCAAAGTCATAAACAAAGATCGCTGCTTCGCAGAGCCATTGGCCATAGAGCTTGCCCCACATTGCTTTGGCCCAACCAGTATCGGAGATGGTCAGGTGAAGCCCCTCCGGGTCGACACAATGCCAATATTTAGCGGTGATAAAATGCCCCAGCGGATATTTAAAGCTATGTGCAGCCATCTTGGGGTATCCGGTAGTGCCAGAGGTAAAGAACATCAGCATCAGGTCGTCGCCGCCAGCGCTATCTTCGGTGCGTTTAAAGGTGCTGCGGTACATCATATATTCATTATCGAAATCATGCCAGCCTTCTTTGGCTCCATTGGTCATGATCTTGATTTTGACATTAGGGCAGGTTTCCATTGCTAGTTCTGCCTGCTCGGAGGAGCTACCATAGGCAGTGCAGATGATAGCGCTTACTCCAGCGGCTTCAAAGCGGTATTCGAAATCCTTTTTCTGCAGCTGATCAGTGGCGGGGATAGCGATAGCACCTAGCTTATGCAAGCCCAGAACAGCGAACCAGAACTGATAATTCCGCTTGAGCACCAGCATCACACGGTCGCCTTTTTTGATGCCCAGCGCTTTGAAGTAGTTGGCGGCACGGGAAGAAGCCCTGCTCATATCTTCAAAGGTGAAGCGGCGTTCATTCTTATCACGGTCCAGATGAAGCATAGCCAGTTTGTTCGGTTTTTTCTTGGCCAGTTCATCGACAATATCAAAGGCAAAATTGAAATGCTCATCATCATGGAAGCTGATCTCTTCAAGAGCGCCAATCTCGCTTTCTTTGACCGTGATGAAGTTTTCATAGATCCGATGCGCTTGGCAAGGATGTCCTTTGCCTTTGATCTCCGGCAGAAAATCTCCTTCCTGTGGACCAGCAGAGATACCTGGGATCGGCTCGCCAGTAGGATTAAGAACGATAGCATAGAACAGGCAATCTTTTCCGCCAACGGCGATCATGCCATGTGGAGTAGAGCTATTGTAGTAGATGCAGTCTCCTTCCTGGAGGATTTCTGTATGATCGCCAACTTGCACCTTGAGCTGTCCTTTGACAATAATATCGCATTCTTGTCCGGCATGAGTAGTAATCTCGATTTCTTTATGCTGGGCTTCCTCATCATAGACTGCTGTGACCAGCAGTGGCTCAGCGATCCTGTTTTTGAACATTGCCGCCAGATTATAATAGATCATCCCATGTGCTTTTTCGATGCGCTGGCCTTCGCCTTTTCTGGTCAGGGTGTATGATGTAAGTTTAGGGCTAGCGCCTTCGATGATATCAGTAACATCAACGCTCAAAGCCTGGGCGCAGCGATAGATAAAAGCGAAGTTGAGGTCTTGTTCGCCACTTTCGCATTCTTGGTATTCACCAACTGATACGCCAGTCTGCTCTGCCATGAATTCTGGCGTATAGCCAGCTATCTCCCGCAATTCGCGAATTCGGGCAGCCACTTCATGCAGCTTAGAGAATAATTCGTTGGACTGGTTCATTGCTCTCGTTTCTCCTTTTAAGTAAAATAAAAAATCGTCTCAAAGAAAATCTTTGAGACGAGAATAAACATACCCGCGGTACCACTCAAATTGCGCTTTCGCACCACTCAAAGGACTCTAACAAGCCCATCGCCTTAACGCAGCTTCACGGGAGGCTCTACTTGCATTTGCTTTCTGCACCCCGGCTCGGAAGTGACAAGCCATTGGAATCCGTTCATTATTGGCTCGCACCAACCGCCAACTCTCTGTAACTACTAAAATCCCGACCCTCTTCGTCATTGCCTTTATTCTTATGAAATTAGTATGTATTATAGCATGGCTTTTGGACGCTGTCAAATGTTTTTTCAAAAATTTTACCTGGGAACATAATTGTTTTTCCCTGCGTCTTATTTTATAAACAGATACTGGTAACTGTTTGTCCTTTCCCAGAGTAATATTAATTGTTTGGCCTGCAGATAGCTTTTGCTCATGGGTCTATTCAGGAGGTGAAAGCGATTAGAAAAAAGAAAGCATTGACAGCTTTAGTCATCACTGTAATGGCAGTTATTGTTTTATGGGCAGCTACCGTAGTAGTTGATTATTGGCGGGTGCGCCATGATTTTGAACGGCCGCTTTTCGCCACAGCATCATTAACTGCTGATGATGGTGGCTCCGGTACCTACCGCGGACTAGGCTATACTATTGAACTGGAGGGGAATTTTCTCCCTGAAGATGCATTCCCTGGGGTAACGGCTTTTTGCTTTTACCTTTTTGGCAATTGTATTGCCGAGGGTATCAGAGATTAAATATTGGGCTATTTCGGAGTTAGAAGTTTTATTAAAAGTTAAAAGCTTTATTAAGGAGGGCTCATAGTAATGAAAAAATTTTTGCTGGCCTTATGCGCTGCTGTTGCCTTGCTAGCTTTGGCTGCCTGTGATAATCAGACTGCTACAGCGGATAGCCTGGTGCGCGGGGTGGAATACCCAGAGGCGGTAGGGTTTGATGATTATGAAGCCAAATATGCTATTAGGGAAGCTAACCAGATTACCGATAGTTTTGCTAATGCTTTTGATGATTTTGCCTATCAAACT
Organism: uncultured Clostridia bacterium; assembly: GCA_944393575.1. Classification (GTDB taxonomy): domain Bacteria; phylum Bacillota; class Dehalobacteriia; order UBA4068; family UBA4068; genus HGM13862. The sequence continues at coordinate 36,204 of CALYAP010000030.1, read as the reverse complement.
GCTTCTTCCTTATTAAATGATAATGCTGATACAAATGTCAACTATTCGCCGCTCAGTCTTTATTATGCCCTGGCAGTGGCAGCCAGTGGGGCCGAGGGGCAAACTCAACAGGAGTTGCTAGACTTACTCGGGGTAGCTGATGCCGACACCTTGGCGGAGCAGTGCGGCAATCTTTACCGGCTGCTCTATACGGATAATGAAGTTTCACAGCTAAAGATCGCTACTTCTCTATGGTTAGATAATGAAGTTAATGGCCAAGAAATCACCTTCAAGGATAGTTTTTTAGATGGGGCAACAAGTAATTTTTATGCCAGTGCCTATAGTGTGGATTTTGCTGAACAGGCAGCTGGTGAGGCCATGGCTGCTTGGATAACTGAAGATACTAACGGTACGCTGACTCCACAGATCACTACTGATGCTGAGCAGCTCTTATCTATTCTTAATACTGTTTATTTTTATGATCAGTGGATCGACCGCTTTGATGCTAGTGAAACTGCTGCGGATACCTTTTATCTAGCTGATAGTAGTTCAGTAGAATGCGATTTTATGAACCAGACTTTTGCCTCCAGCTCTTATGTGCGGGGAAATAATTATACCCGCTCTCAGCTGGCTTTAAAGAACTCGGGCAGTATGATTTTTGTGCTACCTGATGAGGGCGTTGATGTAGCATCATTGGTATCTTCTCCAGATGTTTTGCAGGAGGTCCTCACTGGTGGTGAAGGCGTCAGCGGCGAGGTGATCTGGCAGATACCCAAATTTAGCTTTGGTTTTAGTGCTAACCTAGCTGATATGCTACACTCGCTAGGAATCAATGCTGCTTTTAACACGGATGCGGATTTCTCAGGAATCACTGATGCGATGGCCTTTATTAGTGGTATTAATCAAGAGACGCATATTGCTATCGATGAAAATGGCGTCGAAGCCTCAGCTTTCACCCAGATTGATTATGCCGGAGCTGCTATGCCTGAAGGACGGGCGGAGATGATTTTGAACCGTCCCTTTATCTATGCGGTCACTGCCAGCAACGGCATGATCCTCTTTGTCGGTATTTGTAATAACCCGGTTGCCTAATGCGTATATATCAATAATTACTGCAGGTGTTATTCTTGATCTGTGTAAGCTAAAACTGGACCATGGCTTTTGCCTGGTCCAGTTTTAGTTGGGGGATATAAAGGTGTTTTGCTTTAGAGCTGGTGGCGGATGATTTTACCGCTGATTGTTTTGGGCAAATCATCACGGAAGACCACGATTCTGGGGTATTTATAAGGAGCGGTGCGCTGTTTGACATAGGTCTGGATCTCTTTTTTGAGGTTTTCGCTGGGTTCCGTACCCTTGGTCAGAACGATGCTGGCTTTGACTACTTGGCCGCGGATTGCGTCTGGGGCCGGAGAAACTGCACACTCCAGCACATAGGGCAGCTCCATGATAACACTCTCGATCTCAAAGGGGCCGATGCGGTAACCAGAGGATTTGATCAGGTCGTCAACACGGCCTACATACCAGTAGTAGCCGTCCTCATCTTTCCAAGCCGTATCACCGGTATGATAATACCCATCGTGCCAGGAGCCTTTAGTGCCTTCTTCATCCCGGTAGTAGCCAAGATAGAGACCGATTGGTGTTTTTTCGGCAGTACGGATGCAGATTTCACCGACCTCGCCTTCTTTAGTCGGATGGCCTTCATTATTGAGCAGCTCCACTTCATAGAGCGGGCTGGGTTTGCCCATCGAGCCGATTTTGGGAGTATCGCCAATGAAATTGCCTAAGACTAAGGTTGTTTCTGTTTGGCCAAAGCCTTCCATTACCGAAAGTCCGGTAGCCTTTTTGAACTGGTGGAAAACCTCAGGATTGAGCGCCTCACCAGCAGTGGTTGCATGCTTGATAGAGGAGAGGTCATACTTGGAAATATCTTCTTTGATCATGAAGCGGTACATGGTCGGCGGCGCGCAGAAGGTAGTGATATGATATTTGGCAAAAAGCGGCAGCAGGTCATGGGCGTCAAAACGGTCAAAATCGTAAGTGAAAGTAGCTGCTTCGCAGAGCCATTGGCCATAGAGTTTACCCCAGAGCGCTTTACCCCAACCAGTATCAGAGATGGTGAAATGGATCCCGTCTGGGTCGACGCAATGCCAATACTTGGCGGTGATGAAGTGTCCCAGTGGATATTTGTAGCTATGGGCAGCGATTTTAGGATAACCAGTAGTACCAGATGTGAATAGCATCAGCATCGGGTCGTCACCGCCAGCGCTATCTTCGGTGCGCTTAAAGGTGCTGCGGTACATCATATATTCATTATCGAAATCATGCCAGCCTTCTTTGGCGCCATTAGCCATGATCTTGATTTTGACATTAGGACAGGTTTCCATTGCTAACTCTGCTTGTTCGGAGACGTGGCCAAAAGAGGTGCAGACGATAGCGCTTACTCCAGCAGCTTCAAAGCGGTATTCAAAATCCTTTTTCTGCAGCTGGTCAGTGGCGGGGATAGCGATAGCACCTAGCTTATGTAAGCCTAAAATAGCTATCCAGAATTGATAGTTGCGTCTGAGCACCAGCATCACGCGGTCGCCCTTTTTGATGCCCAGAGCTTTGAAGTAGTTAGCGGCTCGGGAAGAGGCTCTGCTGATATCCTCGAAAGTGAAGCGGCGTTCATTTTTATCACGGTCCAGATGAAGCATGGCCAGTTTGTTCGGTTGTTTCTTAGCCATCTCATCAACGATATCAAAAGCAAAATTGAACTTATCTGTATCATGGAAGCTGATCTTTTGCAAAGCTCCGATGTCATCTTCTTCGACAGTGATGAAGTTTTCATAGATGAGATGATCCATCTTTTTGGTGGCCATGATAGTTTCGCCTAGGTTATCTTCTTCGTTATCTTTGCCAGGTAGGACTACTGCACAGAAGATGCAGTCCTTGCCGCCGATAGCGATCATCCCGTGAGGGGTGGCGCTATTGTAGTAGATGCAGTCGCCTTCCTGCAGTACTTCAATATTGTCACCCACCTGAACTTTGAGCTGGCCGCTTAGCACCAGATCAAATTCCTGCCCAGCATGGGTAGTTAAATGGATTGGTTTATGTTGTTGTTTCTCATCATAGGAATAGCGTACCCAGAAAGGCTCAGCTATCTTATTGCGGAAGAGTGGAGCCAGATTTTTGATGATGATGCCGGGCTCACGGGCTGTGATTTGTCCGCCGTCTTTGCGGGTAACAGTATATGATGATAACCTAGCACTATGTCCGGACATCAAGTCGGTAATATCAACATCAAACACCAGTGCGCATTTATGAATAAAGGTGAATGGAAGATCGCTAGAACCAGTTTCGTATTTGAGATAATCTTCCAAAGACACTTCAGTTTGTTCTGCCATGAATTCCGGAGTGTATCCGGCGATTTCCCGCATTTCCCTGATGCGTGAAGCAACTTCCAGCAGCATTCCATTACATGGGGACATGAGATAACCTCCTTTAGACTATTGATATCCAATAATAAAAAATCGTCTCAAAGAAAAATCTTTGAGACGAGAATAAACATACCCGCGGTACCACTCAAATTGCGCTTTCGCGCCACCTCAAAGGGCTCCAACAAGCCCATCGCCTTAACGCAGCTTCACGGAGGACGTCTACTAACTTATGAGATAAGCGTTCGGATCCCCGGCTCGGAAGTGATGGGTACTTGAGAAGTGTTGTTATCGGCTTACACCAACCGCCGACTCTCTGCGAACATAACTGCTCGACCGTCTTCGTCATTGCCTTTGGTGATATTCAATTATGGACTGCATTTTATCACCAGTTTTTTGCTTTGTCAATAGCTAAGAAAAATTTTTTACAAAAAATTTTCTTAAATTAATTTATAATTGTTTAACAAAAATTATTTTACTATGCTTAAGTAAGTGTCTTTGATGATAGTGGTTCTCTGATATCGTTGTACCAAGTGTTTTTATAGGTTGATAAGGAGATTGTAAAAAACTTTGTCAGATGCGTTTGTCTCGGTTTAGTAGAGGTTTTAAGGGACAAGCTTTTTTCTTTTTTGGCTATTTCGGGGCAGGGTATAGGACAGAAAAGTAGAAATAAAAAATATCGGATATTTTTGGAGGAAAACCTGTGCTGGTAAAACTGGATGACCGTCTCAAAGCAGTAGCTGACTTGGTTCTGCCAGGAAAAACTGCTGCTGATATCGGAACAGACCATAATTACTTGCCGGTTTTTCTTGTCCAAAATAATATTTGTGAACATGTTATCGCTAGCGATAGGGCTGATGGTCCTTACCGCAATGCCGCATCTTTAGTTAAGAGACTGGCTCTGGAAGATAAAATAAAGGTTCGTCTCGGCGAGGGGTTAGAGGTATTAAATCCAGGAGAAGCGGCGACAATAATAATAGCAGGTATGGGCGGACGGTTGATGATTGATATACTTGCTGCTGCTCCGGCTATATTAACGGCGGCAGACCGCTTGGTACTTCAGCCGCAAAAAGACCTGCCTGCGGTGCGTTGCTGGCTGGCGGACCATAGATGGTCGATAGTTAAGGAAACAATGGCTTTGGATAGCGGTATCTATTATACGGCATTAGCCGCAGAGCATGGCCAGATGAAGCTGAGTCAAGATGAAATTGACTTTGGACCGTGCCTGATAGCGGAACATCCGCAACTATGGATAGACTATCTGCAATTGCGTCTTGAAGATATCGAGCAGCTGGTCGCCAAGTTAGCGCAACATGACAGTGGGGAGATTAGGCGGCGTCAACAATCTTTGCAGCAAGAAAGGAAACGGATTATTGATCTACTGGCTCGGGCCACTGTGGATGATAAGTAAGGTGGAGGGACAAATGCTTAAACAACTATATCAACTTCAGTTGATCGAAATGGAAGAGAAGAAAGAGCTCGATAAACAACGGCAATCTGCCGAATTTCAGCAGCTGCGTAAAGTAAAGGCTGATTTTGCTCACCAAAAGGAAAACTATTTGCAGCTGGAACAAGATTTGGCAGCCTTAAATGAGCAATTAGCTGTATTTCCTGCGCAGCTTGCTGAGCTGGAAGAGAAAATTTCTGCTGAAAATGCAGCGATCTACGATGGCTCAGTAGTCAATACCAGAGAGCTCTCCGCCAGAGAGTCGCAGATAGCCGCCCTGACGGAAAAACTCCATGAATTACAGAGCCTGGAGTCCCTTTATATGGGAGAGCGGGAGCAGAAGAATGCCACTATCCTTGAGCTAAAAAGACAGATGGCTCATGATTATGAGGATTTCACCCGTCTTAAAAGCCAGGTTCAGCAGTTACAGGCTGAGGCCAAACAACACCTCGAGCAGTTGGAGCAGCAGAGAAAAGAGCTTGAGGCTACGATTCCCGCCGATGAATTAGCTTGGTATGAAAGTGTGAAAAATAAATGCGGCGGCACCCCGGTGGCGATGCTCAATGCCGATCATGTTTGCAGTGGCTGCCACACTATTGTTCCGCCAATCACCTTTAAACGTACTACTTTAGGCCAAAAGACAGTCTGTGAAAATTGCGGACGGACCCTTTTTGTTGAGGACTAAATCGTTATCTTAAACAACAATGTTAGCTGATTGACCGTCTACAGCTTGCATATTGGCTAAAAGTGTAATATAGTTATTAGGTTATGATGCTGAGTAAGCTGGATGAACGCAGGCTCTGGGCGAAAGCCCTTGTCTGAGGAAAGTCCGGGCTCCATAGGGCAGGATGCCGGCTAACGGCCGGTGAGGGCGACCTTAAGGATAGTGCCACAGAAATAAACCGCCGCCATTTTTGGCGGTAAGGGTGCAACGGTGCGGTAAGAGCGCACCAGCAGCCGGGAGACCGGCTGGCTAGGTAAACCCCATCCGGAGCAAGACCGTACAGAGAAGCTGGAAAGCGGCCCGTTTAGTTTCTCGCAGAGGTTGCTAGAACTCATTGGCAACAATGAGGCCAGACAGATGTTCATCCACGACAGAACCCGGCTTATAGGCTTGCTCAGCTAAAAATATGTGGAGGAGTATACATGGAAGAATTAGTTGCTAAGATGGGTGAATTCATCAAGATGGAGGATGAACTTCCTTTCCCGGAATTCCAGTCCTATTATCAGTCAGTAATGGATTACCTGATGAAAAATTATCAGGATATGACCACTGATCAGTTAGTACAGGCAAAGGGCATTACTATGATTATGGGCAATAATGCCAAGGCCAGAGCTATGCGCAAAGATGAAAACCGCAAGAAGTTCACTAAAATGGGTGAAAAATCCGCCTTTTGGGAAAATGCGATCAAGCTCCGTCTGACCAAGGAAGGCATGAGTGAGTCTGAACTGGATGAAAAAGTAGACGCGCTGTGGAAATAGGCGATGAGACTACGCCATATCGAAGGGGCGGCAGAGTTTGTCGCCAGTAATGAACAGGTAATTCTGGAACAAGATGCGCTGGCAATGTCAGGGCATTGGCAGCAGTTGTTTGCCAATGAAAGCCCCCTCCATCTGGAAATCGGTATGGGTCGGGGCCGTTTCCTTATGGCATCGGCAGCTGCTTATCCTCAGATCAATTTTATCGGTCTAGAGCTCTGTGAGGAAGTAATCATGCAGGCGCTGCAGCGTTATCAAGAGCTGCCGCCTAATATACGTATTTTATGGCTGAATGCCAAGATGCTTGACCAGGTCTTTGCCAAAGGAGAGGTGGAGCGAATCTATCTTAATTTCCCAGACCCGTGGCCGAAAAATAGGCATGCCAAACGCCGTCTCACATGGGATGATTACTTGCACAAGTATCAGCATATTTTAGATGATGAGGGCACTCTGAGGTTCAAGACCGATAATCCGCAGTTGTTTGATTGGTCGGTAGCGCGTTTTGCCGATAATGGCTGGGAGCCAGTGGCTTTATCTCATGATCTTCCCCTGGAAGAGTCCGGCATTATCAGCGAATATGAGACCAGGTACCGCAGGTATGGCCAACCGATCTGCTGCGGTGAATGGAAGAAAGGAAGAAAATAATGGAATACATTAGCACTAGAGGAAAGAGCGCTGCCGTTAGTGCGGCGGCGGCCATAGTTCAGGGCATAGCGGAAGATGGCGGACTGTTTGTTCCTGCGTCAATACCCACTTATTTTCCCCAAAATCTAGCTGATCTTGATTATTGCCGTTTGGCTAAGGATATCTTCGCCCTTTATCTGACTGATTTTACTGCTGATGAAATAGCTCAGGTGGTTGACGAGGCTTATAGCACTACCAGTTTCCCCGACGGAGCCGTGGGTACTGTCAGCTTAGATAATACGGAGATCCTGGAGCTCTGGCATGGGCCTACCTCTGCCTTTAAGGATATGGCACTGCAGGTGCTCCCTCGTTTGTTAGTCAAATCTCTGGCCAAGACTGGCGGGAATAAAGAAATCATTATTCTGGTAGCGACTTCCGGTGACACAGGTACTGCTGCTTTGGAGGGATTTCGTGATGTTCCCCATACCCAGATAACCGTTTTTTATCCTAAAGAAGGAGTCAGTGCTATTCAGGAGCTGCAGATGAATACCACTGCCGGTAATAATACCTGCGTGATCGGGGTGCAGGGAAATTTCGATGATTGTCAGAATGGGGTCAAAATGATTTTTGGCGATAAAGATTTAGCAGTGAAAATGGCGGCCCAGGGTAAATATTTTTCTTCTGCTAATTCCATCAACTGGGGACGCCTCTTGCCCCAGATCGTGTATTATTTTTATGGCTATGGACAGCTAGTGGCTAAGCAGAGGATCGCCTTTGGCGAGGAGATCGATATCGCTGTCCCTACCGGCAATTTTGGTGATATCCTTGCAGGTTGGTATGCGATGAAAATGGGTCTGCCGGTACATCAGTTTATTTGTGCTTCTAACTGCAATAATGTCCTCACTGATGCTTTAGAAAAAGGGGTTTATGACCGTCGTCGTCCTTTTCATAAAACGATCAGTCCTTCCATGGATATTCTTATTTCCAGCAATTTCGAGCGCTTTATTTTTGATATCAGTGGCAATGATAGCGAGTATACCGCTGCAGTTTTTGAACAGTTGCGTGATGAGGGCGTTTTTACTATCAGCGATAGCCTGCGTGAGAAGTTTGCGGCGAAAATGCGCGGCGGTTATGCCGATGAAGATAGCTGCAAAGCGGCAATCAAACGCGTTTTTGAGCGCTATGATTATCTGCTTGACCCGCATAGCGCAGTGGCCTATCAGGTAGCCGAGCAGTTACGTGATGATGATGCGTCGGTGCTGCTGCTGGTGTCTACTGCCAGCCCATATAAATTCCCTGCGGCCGTCTTGGATGCTCTGGGTAAACTGCCCCAGGATAAAGGAGAATTAGAGCTGCCGGCCTATCTCAATCAGCTGAGTGGTATGCCTATCCCTCCTAATCTGGCCATTTTAGGCGAACTGCCTATCCGTCATCAGCAGGTCTGTGCTAAAGATGATATGGAGGCTGCGGTCATTGCCCATTTGGGACTGGACTAGCGAGATATTATCACTTCCGTAGATTCTTACTAGGCCGATAGACCTTATGGTTCTATATAACTATGATTATGATAAAAAGGAACTCAGCTAAATGCTGCCATGCTAAAGCCAGAGTTCCTTTTTGTTTGGATTTGCTGAAGTTCAAAGCTGGATGATTGCTGCAAATATTTCTCCTAGCGAGCAAAAATTTTCTTATCAAAACTCTTGACAGCCTCATTCTCGCAGCGTATAATTTTACCGTTATTTTAATATTCATATAATTTAAGCTGTTTGGTTTGGGTCGTGGGATGTGGGCGACTGGAATACCAAACACTTTTTTTATGATTAGGGGAGGGTGCAGATATGACCAAATACATCTTTGTTACCGGCGGAGTTGTTTCCGGACTGGGAAAAGGCATTACAGCAGCATCTCTAGGCCGTTTGCTAAAACAGCGGGGGCTGAAGATAGCTGCACAAAAGCTCGACCCCTATATCAATGTTGACCCAGGCACCATGAGCCCGTATCAGCATGGCGAGGTGTTTGTTACTGATGATGGAGCCGAGACAGATCTTGACCTAGGGCATTATGAACGGTTTATCGATGAGGAGTTGAACAAATATTCTTCACTGACTTCTGGCCGCGTCTACTGGAATGTGCTCAATAAAGAGCGCCGCGGTGAATATCTGGGCGCTACAGTGCAGATTATCCCCCATATTACCGATGAGATCAAAAGCTTTATCCATAATGTCGGTTCTGCTACTCAGGCCGATGTCGTTATCACTGAGGTTGGCGGCACCATTGGCGATATTGAGGGGCAGCCCTTTATCGAGGCTATCCGCCAGATGGCTTTGGAGCAGCCGCAGGATTGTTTATTTATCCATGTGACTTTGGTTCCCTATATTAGCAGTTCCGGCGAACATAAATCAAAACCCACCCAGCATTCGGTTCGGGAATTGCAGGGGATGGGCATCTCTCCGGATATTATCATTATGCGGGCTTCAGAGCCTATTCAGGAAGGGATCAAAGAAAAGATCTCGCTCTTTTGTAATGTGAAACCAGACTGTGTGTTTGAGAACACTACTGTTCCGGTGCTTTATCAGGTGCCGATAATGCTTGAAGAACAGCACTTTTCTGATGTTGTTTGCCGTGAGCTGGGGTTGAATACTCCAGCAGCTGATCTGAGTGATTGGCAGCAGATGCTGGAGCGGATCGCTAACCGTCCACGTCATACACGCATCGCTATTGTTGGCAAGTATGTGCAGTTTCATGATGCCTATCTATCAGTGATGGAGGCCCTTAAGCATGGTGGATATGCTAATGGCGCAGTGGTGGATATTGATTGGATTGATTCTGAGTACTTAACAGAGGATAATTATCAACAACAACTGGCTGCTTGCGATGGTATTTTGGTTCCGGGAGGTTTTGGTGACCGCGGTATTGAGGGGATGATCTTAGCGGCACGTTATGCCCGAGAGCATGATAAACCTTATTTGGGTATCTGCCTGGGGATGCAGATCGCAGTGATCGAGTTTGCTCGTCATGTCTGCGGTATAGCAGACGCACACTCTGGGGAATTCGCTCCTCAAGGAGAGCATAAAGTGATCGATTTTATGCCCGGGCAAAATGAAGAGATCGATAAGGGAGGCACTATGCGCTTAGGCAGCTATCCTTGTGAAGTGAAGCCAGGTAGCCTGATGGAAAAGGCCTATGGTCAGCCGCTGATCCATGAGCGCCACCGTCACCGCTATGAATTCAATAATGATTACCGGCAGTTGATGGAGGAACAGGGTCTGCTGATTTCCGGTGTTTCCCCTGATGGAAATATCGTAGAGACAGTGGAAAACCCTTCCTGCCGCTTCTTTATTGGCGTCCAGTTCCATCCAGAATTCAAAAGCAGACCTAACCGTGCTCATCCCTTATTTGCTGCACTGGTTCAAGCAGCTTTGGCATAATGTCTGTGATTTATTTATTATAAGACCCCATGAGCTAGCTCATGGGGTCTTGATTTACCAAAGCAGAGTGAGGCTAATAGCTTACATCAATCCCAGTTCCTCTTTAAGACAAATGATGCGGTATATCGATTGATCCAGTCTACGTTCACTGATAGTCCCGTTATTAACTGCTTCCAGCAGTTGATTGTAATGGGTGAGAAAATCGCTGCTGCATAGCATATCATTACCTGCCTCGACTGCTGCTACTGCCGGAGAGGTACTGCCAGTATATTGCTTGATAGCACCCATTACTAGATCATCAGTGATGATCACTCCCTTAAAACCAAGCTCCTCACGGAGAATCCGGTGTACTGCTGGCGAGAGAGAAGCTGGCATATCTTCATCCATGCAGGCTACGATATTATGCGATACTAATACCATGGAGGCACCGGCCTCTATGCCCGCTTGGAAGGGCAAGAAGTCATTATTCTGGAAGCTTTCATAGCTTCTGTTATCATAGGCTAAGCCGCTATGGGTGTCGCTATTATTGCCATAGCCGGGAAAATGTTTTAATACCGAACCAACCTGCTCCTGATTCATTGTCTCTACCACACAGGTAACATAGTCGGCAGTTTCCGCCGCACCCCGACCGGTGGTGCGGTAATAAATATAATCGTTAGCGTTGGTGGAGATATCGCATACTGGTGCGAAGTTGAGATTCAGCCCCAAGCTTTTTAGCAGTTGGCACTTTTCTACGGTATCTGCGCGTACTGCTTCCAAACCGCCTTCATCGTAGAGCTCTTGCGGTGAGGAGAAGGGGTAATCGCGGTATTGGCTGTAGCGGCTGATGCGATTGACCGTACCGCCTTCTTCATCAACTCCCATCAGCAGAGGCAATTTGGCCACATCATTGCATTGTTGTGCTAGGGAGAGAAAAGACGCCGGCTCGCGGTCACTAAAGTCTGCTGCAAAGAAAATAAACCCACCAGGCTGATAGTCGGCAGCTATAGTTAGCGGTTCGCTAGCTGGAAAACGGGCGATAAACAGCTGTGCTACCTTTTCTTCAACAGTCATGGAGTTGATGATCGTTGGTATCCGCAGACATTCTTGCTGTACTGCCAGCATCATTTGCACACTTCGGGAAGCATCGAAACTCTCTGTGGCTGTTTCATCATGGTTGAGCAGCCCGCAGCCATTGCTAATGATGAATAGACATATCATTATTAATATTATAGTCAGTTTCTTTTTCATAACAAAATTATATCTTCTGTCCCATTAATAGTCAATTCTTTATTTATAAAAGATGGTAACAAGTATAAAAAGGGATCAGTAGTCGCTATCAAGAACTATAGCAATTATTTATGCCGATTTTGTCGCTAAGGAGTTTGTGTGATGGACCAATCTTTAATTACACCAGCTAAATCCGGGGAGAAGAAAAGGCGGGGCAGAAAGATCCTCTTGCTGATAGGATTCATTCTGGTTCTTGTCATAGCTGCGGTATTGATAATTAATGCCGTGGTACTGAACGCCGGAGAGCGGATCATCTCCCCGGCAGATGCTGCTGAGCTTCAGGCTGATTGTATCTTAGTTTTAGGCGCTGGAGTGCAGGATGATGGAGAGCCCAGTCTGATGTTGCGTGACCGGTTGCTGAAGGGGATCGAGCTTTATCAGAGCGGTGTTGCCCCTAAATTATTGATGAGCGGCGACCATGGCACTAAAGGCTATGACGAGGTCAATGTGATGAAGAATTTTGCCCTAGAGATGGGGGTTGCTTCCTCTGATGTTTTCATGGATCATGCTGGCTTTTCTACTTATGATAGTCTCTACCGGGCCAGGGATATTTTCCAGGCAGAGCGGATAATTATTGTTTCTCAACAATATCATTTGCCGCGCGCTTTGTATATAGCCGAGCGTTTGGGAGTGGAGGCATATGGCGTAGCCGCTGATGATATCGCTTATGCCGGCCAGACCTATCGGGAACTGCGGGAAGTAGCAGCGCGGTGCAAGGATTTTATTCAATGTATCTTTTTGCCGGAACCGGCTTTGCTTGGTGAGGCCATACCTGTTTCTGGCGATGGTGATCAGACCAATGATTGATTTATGATTAGCAATAGTGTTCGCTATAATAGCTTAGATATGGTAGTTTATGATAAAACGATGGCTTTTAACGATTAAGCGGTCTTTTGTTGATGATACGGCGCAGGCTATCACCAGCTGTTTCATTGTGGTAATGTTTGGCCTTTTCCCCTGTTTCTTTGGGGTGAATGGCTATGCTAATATCACCTGGAGTAAATATCTCTTTTTGTTGGTGGCCAGTGGCCTTTATTTCTTTTCCCTCTTGATCTGGTGGTTGGTGCGGATCCGGCGGCAGGAGATCAGGCTTTCGCTGTGTAGCCTGCCGGGTCTATGGCAAAAGCTTTCGCCAGTACAGAGATTGCTTTTGGGCTATGCTCTTCTAATGGTGCTTTCAGCGCTGGCTTCTCCTTATCCGTATTTGGTATGGTGGGGAGAGGGGCGCTATGAAGGCCTGTTGACTATGCTTATTTACCTGGCTATCTTTATAGCCGTTTCATCATTCGGTCGCTTTAAATCATGGTATCTCTATGTTTTGCTGATACCGGTCTGTCTCAATATTATTTTGTCTTTATTGCAGCTACATGGCGGCAATCCGCTATCACTTTACCCTAATAATTATGATTATTTTGATGGCAATGTCTTATATAGCGGTCAGTTCTTAGGCACTATTGGCAATACTGGTTTGCTAAGCGCTTTTTTATGTTTAGTGATACCTGCTTTTATCTGCTATTTTATTCGTCAGCATACTGACCGGCGTTCTTATGCCTTGCTAGCGGCTGCCGTTATCGCTGCGATAATCATGTTCCGTTCAGGGGTAGCTGCTGGAATGGTCGCTTTAGCAGTGGGGATCCTGGTGATCTTACCGCTCTTTTTGCCCAGCCGCAGGGCACGGTGGATATATGTGATATTAATCATCATTTTGCTGGCTGCTTTGCTGCTTTGGCTCTGGCAGTATGAGGGGGATCATGTGGGTCTTGTTGGCGAAGCTGCAGCCTTTGTGCAGGGGAAGGCTGATGATAGCTTGGGCTCTGGACGAATCGCTATTTGGAAAGAAACCCTTCAGCTGATCCAAGACCGGCCGATCCTAGGGGGAGGCCCTGATACTATTGGCGAACGCCTGGACCTGTATTTCACCCGTGAGGTAGATGGTATTCCCACTGGCTACCGCACTAAGGTAGATATGGCGCATAATGATTATCTCAATATTGCCGCCAATACCGGTATCCCATCGCTAGTTCTCTACGTACTAGCTTTAGGCATTTCTTTTGTTAGCTGGCTGAAAAACTCGCGTGACGTTGCTGTTTTGATTTGCGGTGCAGCGGTGCTATGCTATTGTGTCCAGATCTTTTTCAGCTTTAGCCTTTGTATTACTGCTCCTCTGTTCTGGATTTTCTGGGGGCTGCTCGAACAATCGCTAAGACAAAAGAAAAACGCCCGCTGATGCGGGCGTTTATGTTTAGTGCTCAGTAAGTTTAAATATCAGTGTATCCTGGATCCTGCGGGATGATCAAAGAGGCGATGATGTAGACAATGATCCCCGGAAAGGCAACAGTGAATACTGATAAGATCACATATGCTAAGCGGATAATGGTGGGATCAACATTAAAGTATTCGGCTATGCCTCCGCAAACGCCGGCAATCATCCGATTGCTGGTGGAGCGGTAGAGTTTTTTACCGGCAGCCATGATAATCCACCCCCTTACAAGAAAATTATATCATGCGGATAGTTAAAAACAAAGGCATAAAAGCTTAATATTTTATTAAAATGGGTGGATTTACGATGCGGAAAAGTTTATTTGTTCTGCTTTTTCCCCCAGCTATCTTTTAAGGAAACGATGCGGTTGAAGACGAGATGGTCGTCAGTGCTATCAATATCTTTGGCGAAGTAACCGGTGCGCATGAATTGATAAGGAACGCCAATCTCTGCTGCGGCTAATGATGCTTCTACCAGCGAATGTTCCGGGATAACCAGGCTTTCGGGGTTGATAAAATCAGTGAAATCTTCGCCTTCTTCTAGGTCATCTGGATTACTCTTGGTAAAGAGATGGTCATAGAGACGGATTTCAGCCGGTACAGCGGTTGCTGCATCTACCCATTGGATAGTGCCTTTGACCTTCTTGCCGCTGGTATCATTGCCACTTCTGGTAGCAGGATCATAGCTGCAATGCAGCTCTACTATATTGCCATCAGCGTCTTTTATTACTTCATCGCAGCGAATGATATAAGCATATTTGAGTCGAACTTCACCACCGGGGATCAAACGGCGGAAGCCCTTGACTGGCTCTTCCATGAAGTCACTTTTTTCAATATATATTTCACGGGAGAAGGAGATTTCCCGTTCACCGCGTCCCTCAGTAGCTGGATTGTTCTCTGCCAGCATAGTCTCGGTCTGGCCTTCTGGATAATTGGTGATGACGATCTTTAGCGGATCGAGGATGGCCATCGCCCGGTCAGCATTGATATTGAGGTTTTCTCTGACGCAGTATTCCAGTTGGCCGACTTCAACCGTGGAATTAGCCTTAGACACACCGATCATGGTACAGAAATTGCGGATAGCAGCAGCAGGATAGCCTCTACGCCGCATCCCTGCCAGGGTAGGCATCCGGGGATCGTCCCAGCCGCGGACGAATCCTCCTTCAACCAGCCGGCGCAGTTTACGCTTGCTCATTACTGTGTAGGTGATATTGAGCCGGGCGAACTCAATCTGACGGCTCTTGCAGGGAACATCGCAGTTGGCGATGACCCAGTCATAGAGCGGACGGTGATCCTCAAACTCTAAAGAGCACAGGGAATGGGTAATGCCTTCAATGGCATCTTCCAGGGGGTGAGCGAAATCATACATTGGATAGATGCACCACTTATCGCCAGTGCGGTGATGGGGCATATGGTTGATGCGGTAGATGACCGGATCGCGCATATTGAAGTTTGGCGAGGCCAGGTCGATCTTGGCGCGCAGCGTCATTGCTCCGTTGTCAAATTCTCCAGCCCGCATTCTGGCAAACAGATCAAGATTTTCCTCAATAGGCCTGTCCCGATAAGGGCTGGTCGCTGGGTGGGAAAGATCGCCGCGCATACTTTTGAATTCATCGGGAGAAAGTTCACAGACATAGGCTAGACCCTTTTTAATCAGGTCAACTGCATATTGGTACATTTGCTCGAAATAATCGGAGGCATAGAAGAAGCGGTCGCCCCAGTCATATCCGAGCCAATGAATATCATCTTTGATGGCGTCGACGAATTCGACATCTTCTTTGGTGGGGTTAGTGTCATCCATGCGCAAATTGCACAGCCCGCCATATTCTTCTGCTGTAGAAAAATCAATGAAGATCGCTTTAGCATGTCCGATATGCAGGTAACCGTTGGGTTCGGGTGGAAACCGGGTATGGATTTTACGGTCAAAACGCCCGGAAGCGATATCTTCGTTGATAATAGCATTGATAAAATGATTGGCTGGCAGTTCGTCAAAATTCCGCGTCATTATTTTATCCTCCCCAAAAGTTCTAACCTATATTTTAACCTTATATTAATAAATATACAAGTTTTTCCTGAAAATTACTTCATCTTATCTGCTGTTTATCGGTTGATTTTGTTATACAGGTGCTAGGCTGGCTAGCGCTTAGCCGGCCAGATGCTCGATAAGTGTCTTGATGCCGATGATAATCAGCAGGATGCCACCAAAAATAGTGGCATATTTGCGGATATAACGTCCGAAACGGTTGCCCAAGACAGAGCAGATCATACAACAGATAAAGGTGACGATACCGATGATTAAGGAAGCCTGGATAATATTGACGCCTAAGGCAGCAAAGCTGACGCCGATAACTAGGGCATCGATGCTGGTAGCAATGGCTTGCATGATCAATGTTTTGACGGGGAGTTTTTTGTCGCCCTTGGGGAGTTCTTCGCTTTTAAGCTCGCGGATCCCCTCGTAAAGCATTTTGCCGCCGATTCCTGCCAGAAGGATAAATGCTAGCCAGTGGTCGATGCTACTGATGATATCAGCCAGTCCGGTACCAGCCAGATACCCTAATACGGGCATTATCGCTTGTGCTAACCCAAAGGTCAGAGCAGTGATAACCGACTGTTTTGCTCCTCCTTCATAGACGATACCATTGCTGATTGCGATAGCTGATGCGTCCATGGCCAGAGAAAGACCAATCAATACTAAAGAGCCAAAGAACATTTGAGCCTCCTTTTGGGGCATATGCAAATATATTGTTGGGCTAAGCCATATTTATATGGCGTATTGATGATGATTTATGCTATTTTCTTGATAGGCAAAATTAGAAAGAAAATGAAAATATCCAGGGAAATATCGCTGCCCCATAACAGGAAAGCGGG
The DNA here is from genome assembly GCA_944393575.1 of uncultured Clostridia bacterium. Taxonomy (GTDB): domain Bacteria; phylum Bacillota; class Dehalobacteriia; order UBA4068; family UBA4068; genus HGM13862. The sequence continues at coordinate 19,438 of CALYAP010000030.1, read as the reverse complement.
ATATAGCGGAGAATAATAGTAGTTTAGAGAATTTTTTATTTTTCATCCCTTTTGTATAATAAGTAATTGTAAATGGATGAAAAACAATATTTTTCCGGAATTTAATTATGGCAAAAATATTGATATTCAATGTATTTTATTAAAAAAGGTGGGGTTGATATGCTGAAACGGGAAGATATTATTGCTATGGCCAAAGACGCCAAGGTTGAATTTATTCGCTTACAGTTCACCGATATCCTTGGCGTGATGAAAAATGTTGCGATCACAGTATCTCAGTTAGAAAAAGCTCTTGATAATGAGCTGATGTTTGATGGCTCTTCGATCGATGGCTTTGTCCGTATCGAAGAAAGCGATATGTATCTTTATCCCGATTATAATACTTGGAGCATAGTACCCAGCACTGGTTTTGATAATCATACTGCCCGGATGATCTGTGATATCTATACTGATTCCGGCGAACCATTTGTCGGCGACCCGCGGTATGTTTTAAGACGGGCGATCGCCGAGGCTGCGGAAATGGGCTTTACTGTTAATATGGGACCTGAGGCAGAATTTTTCCTTTTCCATACGGATGAAAAGGGTCGTCCTACTTTGGAGACCAATGACCAGGCGTCCTATTTTGATCTGGCTCCAGTTGATCTTGGTGAGGCCGCTCGCCGTGATATGGTGCTTTATCTGGAGTCGATCGGCTTTGAGATCGAGGCTTCGCATCACGAGGTAGCGCCGGGACAGCATGAGATCGATTTTAAATATATGGACGCTTTGAAAACAGCCGACTATGTCCAGATCTTTAAATATGTAGTACGGCGGGTTGCCCAGCGTCATGGGCTTCATGCCACCTTTATGCCTAAACCGGTGTTTGGTATCGCTGGCTCTGGTATGCATGTCAACCAGTCTTTGACTAAAGACGGCAAGAACGCTTTTTATGATCCCAACGGAGTAAATGGGCTTTCTACTACTGCTTACCAGTATTTAGCAGGTTTGCTGCGCCATGCCAGAGCGCTTACCGCTATCACTAATTGCACGGTCAATTCCTACAAACGTCTGGTGTCTGGCTATGAAGCTCCGGTATATGTTGCCTGGGCAGGCAAAAATCGTTCGCCCTTAGTCCGTGTGCCTGCTAAACGTGGTAATTCAACCAGAATGGAATTGCGTTCTCCGGATCCGGCCTGCAATCCTTACCTTGCTTTTGCCGCGATGATCAGAGCTGGTTTAGATGGCATTAAAAAGCAGCTCACTCCGCCTGATCCCGTGGAATTAAATATTTTCCATATGAGCGAGGCTCAGCGCAACGACTATAACTTAGAGTTGCTGCCCAGTTCTTTGGCTGAGGCTATTGAAATAATGCGTAAAAGCGAGCTGATGCGCGATACTCTGGGAGACCATATTTTCAACTGCTTTATTGAAAACAAATTGCAGGAATGGGATGACTACCGTATTCAAGTAACTGATTGGGAAATGGAAAGGTACCTCAACAAATTTTAACTAGCATTTGCTGTCAAACAGGTTCGCTGTGGTAGTGAAAGGAGGCTTGCTGATGCGTTTTGCCAAAATGCATGGTTTAGGAAATGACTTTGTGATGGTAAACGGCTTTAAGGAAAAACTGCCGGATGATCTTAATCGGCTGGCTATCGCTGTCTGCGATCGTCATTTAGGCATCGGTGCAGATGGATTGATCGTGTTATGCCCGGCGGATCAAGATGCTACAGCACGTTTCTTGATCTATAATGATGATGGCTCTCAGGCAGAGAGCTGTGGTAATGGCCTGCGCTGTGCAGCCCTTTTTGCTAAACAAGAAGGGATCACTACTGATAATGACTTCATCTTTGAGCTGGTTAACGGCATAGCTAAGCCGTCGATCGTTGATGAACAAAAGGGAATCGTCCGTGTCGATATGGATAAACCCAGATTGGCCCCGGAGCAGATACCGGCTCATTTTAGCGGCACTCAGGTAGTGAGCCAGCCTTTGTTAGTTGGTGATCAGACCTATGCGGTGACCTTGGTATCAATGGGCAATCCCCATTGCGTCATCTTTGTTGATGATACCGATAGCTTCCCAGTACGGGAGATTGGCCCGCTGGTAGAAACGCACCCTGCCTTTCCCCAAAAAACTAATGTTGAGTTTATCAAAGTGCTGGATCAGGAGAGGCTGCAGATGCGGGTATGGGAACGTGCTTGTGGAGAGACTTTGGCCTGCGGTACAGGAGCTTGTGCTGCAATGGTGGCTGCTAGTCTTAATGGCTATATTGGCCGCCATGCCGAGGTGATCTTACGCCATGGTTCACTTGATGTAGAGTGGGCTGCAGATGAGCATATTTATATGACTGGCCCTGCTACCTTAGTGGCTGAAGGCGACTATAAACTGTAGTTGTTAATGATAAATTGATTACATAGAAAATAAAAAGTGGAGGTTTGAACGCATGAAAGAGCTTGCCAAGAGAGTCCAACAAATACCACCATATCTGTTTGCAGATATCGAAAGAAAGATTGATGAAGCCAAGCAGGCGGGCAAGGATATCATCAGCCTAGGTATTGGCGATCCTGATCTGCCCACTCCGGATAATATCATCGAAGAACTGTGCCGTACTGCCCATGATCCGGTCAATCACCAGTACCCATCTTCTCAGGGAATGCTGTCCTTCCGTAAAGCAGTGGCTGAATTTTATGCCAGACGCTTTGGTATCAATGATATTGACCCTAACAATGAAGTCTGCACGCTGATTGGTTCCAAAGAAGGTATTGCTAATATCAACTATTGCTTCGTTGACCCAGGCGACATCAACCTGATCCCAGACCCAGCTTATCCGGTTTACGCTACAGCTACAATGATGGCTGGTGGTTTCAGCTATCCGATGCGTTTAGACCCTGAGCACGGATTCCTGCCTCAGTTTGACCTTATTCCCGACGGTATCGCAGACCGGGCCAAACTGATGTGGCTCAATTATCCGAATAATCCTACCGGTGCAGTGGCTGACTTAGCATTCTTTGAAGAGGCGGTGGCTTTTGCCAAAAAACATGATATCCTAATCTGTCATGATAGCGCTTATTCTGAGATGACTTATGACGGCTATGTTGCTCCGAGCATTTTTGAAGTGCCGGGTGCTAAAGATGTGGCAGTTGAATTTGGCTCTTGCTCTAAGCCTTTCAACATGACTGGCTGGCGTATTGGTTTTGTCGTGGGTAATTCTGTAGCAGTCAAGGCTTTGACTACTTATAAATCCAATGTTGACAGCGGCGTTTTCCAGGCGATCCAATATGCTGGTATAGCTGGTTTGAATCATCCGGAGGAGATCGTCAGCGCTTCCCGCGCTAAGTACGCTGCCCGCCGTGATATCCTGGTTGGCGGACTCAATGAGATGGGTTGGGATTTGGCCTATCCGAAAGGCACCTTCTATGTTTGGGCTCCTGTACCTAAGGGCTATACCTCCGGCTCCTTTGCCGAGTTTATTTTGGACAAGGCCGAGGTCGTTATTACTCCTGGTGCTGGTTATGGACCTGCTGGCGAAGGCTTTTTCAGAGCTACTCTGACCACCGAGGAAAACCGGATGGCAGAAGCTATTGCCAGAATGAAAAAAGTCCTTGGCAAAGTGGAGTTTTAATCCTAGGGTTTAACTATAAGCCGATAATATCGTTATAAAGTTTTATTAGGTTTTTAATATTAATAATATCCTGAGGATAAACTAAGGGCAGAACAGCTTTGAGGTGAACTATGCTCGGAATAGGGAAAAAACATCCGGGGGACGGGAAGGAAGCACGGCAGCATAAGCAGCGAAAAAAGGTTGGCGTCGCTTTTGGCGGCGGTGGCTTAAAGGGCTCTGCTCACGTTGGTATCCTAAAAGTCCTTACCGAACATAATATCCCTATCGATATGGTCGCCGGCACTTCTATCGGTGCAGCTGTGGCTGCCCTTTATGCTTCTGGATATGACTGGAAAATGCTTGATTTTCTCTTTAATGAGTATGATATCGATTCTACTTTGAAGGTGCGTCCTAACCGTAAGGGGCTTATCCCTGCGGATAAATATACTGATCTGATCCGTACCTGCACCAAAGGAAAACGGATCGAAGAGATGGATATCCCTTTGAAGATTGTTGCGGTGGATTTGATGAGCCGGAAAAAAATCCTTTTTGACCGTGGGGATACTGCTCTGGCAGTACGGGCCAGCTCTGCTATTCCCGGCGTTTTTACTCCGGTTAAAATGGGCGATATGCTGCTGGTAGACGGGTATATCCTTGATAATTGTCCTGGTGATGTGGTGCGGGCTATGGGTGCGGATATTGTTATCGCCATCAGCCTTTATGCCCCGGATATGTCTGAACCGACGAATATTCTTGATATTGTCAACCGCTCTTTGGATATTGCCACCTCGAGTTATCAGGAGATTGATGGTGATATTATTCTCCGTCCGATCCCGCATCATGTGGATTCGCTTAATACAGAAGGCATTGCTCAATGCCGTATCTGGGGAGAAGAATGTGCTAATCAGTATATTGATGAGATAATTAAGCTGGTAGGGAGTTGAGAAAATGACTATTGCTATTGCTCAAATGCGGGTAGCCTTGGCTGATCCGCGAAAAAATAAACAACAAATGCTGGAGCTGATTCAGCGTGCCCGTATCGCCGGCGCAGAGACGATTATCTTCCCGGAGTTTGCGTTATGCGGATATTTGGCTGATGAATTGGTAAATGATGAGGGTTTGATTGCAGATTGTGCTGCTGCGGCGCAGGCAATAGCCGCTGCTGCCGCTGATATCCAAGTGATATTCGGCAATCTGCACCGTGAAAATGGCGTTACTGAAAGCCGGATCTTTTTGGCCGTAAATAGCCAGCTGGCAGCTGTTCCTGCCTTAGGAGCAGCTAATTATTTTGCCAGCACGATTCTGCCTGCACCAGCTATTTCATCAACTCAGACCATCAGTCTACCTATTGACGGCAAAGAACGAAAGGTTCTGCTTTTGCTTGGCGATTGGCGGGAGCAGCCTTTGCCGGATACAGATGCTGAACTGGCGATCGCACTTTCTCCTCAGCCTTTGATCATTGGAGATGCTAAGGCCCCGCTGCCCCAGACCAAGCTGCCTGTTATCCAGATGGGTAGTATTGGCTTAGTAAGCCTGGGCAAGGCCAATTATCTTTTTGCTGGTTGCAGCTCCTTTTATAATGCTGATCAGCAGGTGATTGCTGCTGGAGCTGCTTTTGCGGAGGGGCTTTATTTATGGCATATCAATGGTGGGGAGTGTATTGCGGCCCCTACCGGCGATGCTTTATTGGCTGATGCTTTAGTTGCCGGTGCAGGGGAATTCTGTGCTTCTATCAATGCTTCACGGGCGGTGATCGGCATCTCTGGCGGTATTGATTCTGCTTTGGCTGCTTGTGTGTACCGGCAGGCCTTAGGTGCGGATAATGTTTATTTGATTTCTATGCCTAGCCGCTTTAATAGTACTGCGACTAAATCCTTGGCCCAGGGTATGGCCGAGGGATTGGGTCTGAATTTCATGACTATGCCGATCGAAGCAGGTTTAGCTTTGTTTTATGACAGCTTTGCTGAAGATGCTTTTACTGCCCCTGGTGAAAAGAAGACCTATGTGCAGCTCACTGATAGTGTGAAGGAAAATGTGATGGCACGCGAGCGGGCACGTATCCTCGCTGCTGCCGCAGCTGGGTTAGGAGCTATCTTCACCTGCAATGGCAATAAGGCGGAGCTGAGTGTTGGTTATGCTACTTTTTATGGCGATCTGGCTGGTGCTTTTGCTGCGCAGGCTGATTTATGGAAATATCAGGTTTATGCAGCATCACATCATTTTCAGGGTCTTTTCCCCGATGCACCTTTAGACCAAATTGCTGCGATTCGGCCCTCCGCGGAGCTTTCTCCCAACCAGGACGTGACTAAGGGACTGGGCGATCCTTTGATTTATGCCTATCATGATTATCTGCTCAAATCATGGGTAGAGGGGGGGCAAACTCCTGCCGACACCTTGTTGGCTTATCGTAATGGCAGGCTGGAAGAGGAGATCGGTTGCGCCCCTGGGTTGGTGAGACAACTCTTTGCCGATGCAGCATCTTTGATCGCTGATATTGAATATTGGTGGCGAATGTACCGGGTGGTTGGTACTGCTAAACGTATCCAGGCGCCGCCGCTGCTGGCCTTGAGCGTTAAGCCGTTTGGCGAACCAACTCCACAGGTACAAGGCGCCTATTATTTCGATGAACGTTTTATGCAGCTCAAAAAAGAACTTTTAGGGTAAAGGCATGATAGATGGTAAGAGAATACGCTTATCCGTTCCGGCAAAAATCAACTGGTCACTTGAGGTTGTGGGTAAACGGGCGGACGGTTATCATCAGCTGCGGAGCTTGATGCAGACAGTTAGCCTTTATGACCAGGTGGAACTGGCTATTGCTGATAGTGATTCTTGTCAGTGTTCTCCGCCTGTGGATTGTGCCCTTGTGGGTAATCTAGCCTGGCGTGCTTGGGATTTGTTGCGCAATACTTATTCACTAGATAACCATTTGTCTATCAATATTGTTAAAGATATTCCTGCTGGAGGTGGTCTCGGTGGAGGATCTGCCGATGCCGCAGCTGTTTTGCTGGGAGTAAATAAGTTGTTTGCTTTGGAACTCTCTGTAGCAGAATTGGCAACACTGGGTTTTACTTTGGGAGCTGATATCCCATTCTTTCTTTATGGAGGTTTGGCAGAGATTAGGGGCGCAGGTGAGGATGTTTTGCCCTGCTCTCAAGCTCAGGAATATCCATTATTGATTGCTATTCCTCCGGCATCATTGTCGACAGCAATGGTGTTTGCAGCCTTTGACCGTTTGTCTCCTGGCGCTGTTGTTCTGGATTTCTCTGGTTTGCTTAAAGCTTTGCAAAGTGGAGATATAGCAATGATATCTGCCCAAATGGCTAATATGTTGGAGCCGGCAGCAATGTCGCTGTGTCCAGAGATAGCAGTTGCGAAAGAGATTTTGAGCTCTCACGGGCTATTCCCATTGATGAGCGGCAGCGGCAGCTGTGTCTTTGCCCTCAGTGATGGAGATTGCGAGCGAGAGAATGCTGCCTTGGCCGCTTTGCAAAAACAGGGGATTGCCGGCCGAAAGGCTCATAGTTTAACCCACGGCATAGTAGATGAGACTGTTATAAAATAGCGGTCATAATAGCATGACAGCATGATGTAATCAGTATTATTTTATGTGCTGCGGTAATGGCAGTGAGAATAAATTGGTGATAGATGAGGTTATTCTTTGCTAGAAAGCACTGACCCTTAGCTAAACTAGGCTCCGGTAAAATATTCTTGAGTAATTATAAAGACCTGTATGTTAATTAGCATACAGGTCTTTGAGTATTTAGCAAGCGCATGTTTTATCAGCTTGTTGGTGACCAAGAAGTTTGAGCATTTGCTTGTAACAGAAGTTGATATCTTAAGCTTCGCTTGGCTTTTATTTGCCTACTAAAAATTTGGCTGGCATCTTTTAGACGTTGAAACGGAAATTGATGATATCGCCGTCTTGTACTGGATAATCTTTGCCCTCCAATCGGAAGCAACCTTTGTCGCGGGCTGCTGCCATTGATCCGCATTCTTTAAGATCGTCAAAGGCCACTGTTTCTGCTCGAATAAAACCTCTCTCGATATCGGAGTGGATTTTGCCGGCAGCCTTTTTGGCAGGCAGGTCTCGCTGAATGGTCCAGGCTTTGACTTCATCTTCACCGGCGGTCAAAAAGGAGATCAATCCCAGCTGTGCATAGATAGCCTTGGCAATACGGGAAACTCCCGGCTCAGTGATTCCCAGTTCATCCATGAACATTTGCCGGTCTTCTGCCGGCAATTGGGCGATTTCCTGTTCGGTTTTGGCGCAGACAGCCAGTAGCTCATACCCTTGGTCCGCGCAGTAGGCGACCACCTGTTCTTTTTGTGGATAGTCATCTGCTGCCAGCTGATCCTCATCGATATTGATAACGATCAACATGGGTTTATCGGTCAGGAAGGGAATATGCTTGACTGATTCCTTTTCTTCTTCGGAGAGTTCCAGCAGTTTGAGTGGTTTTTCTTCCATCAGGAAATCCTGACATTTTTTCAACGTCTCTTCTTCCAGTGGATGTTCCAATTTCTTTTTATGGCCATTATTGATGCGGGAGAGGCGGGTGTCGATCATTTGCAGGTCGGCAAAGAGCAGCTCCGAATCAATAGTGGCAATATCGCGCATGATATCGATGCTTTCTTCCGCATGGAGAATCTCATCATTGGCAAAGGCCCGGACAATATGTGCCAGCAGGTCAGTATTGCGGACGGAGGCCAGAAATTCATTACCGCTGCCCTGTCCCTGGCTGGAGCCGCGGACTAACCCTGGGACATCGATAACCTCTACGCTGGCATAAGTGGTTTTCTTGGGTTTGAACATGGCGGAGAGGTAATCTACTCTTTCATCGGGGATTACCGCATGGCCAGTATTAGTTGATGTTTTGCCGGTGAAGAAATCGCTGGTTTCAGCCTCCTCGCCGGTCAGCAGATTAAAAAAGGTTGTTTTGCCGGTCATCGGCAGTCCGATGATACCGCATGATAAAGCCATTGCTTTTCTCCCTTCGCTATTTCTTAGTTGATGAATCTTAGTTGGTTAATATTATAATCCCAAAAGGACAAATGGACAAGGGTATAGTATTTATTATTTATAATGAGGTGATGGTATGAACGATAAAATAGACTTGAATGATAGAATAGATCATGAAGCAACGCCTTATGCCCGTCCTGATTATGACCGTAAGCGGCGTTGCGGCTGGCCGGAGGTAATTTATGGCGAGGGAAAGACCGCAGATCAGATCGTAGCGATCTTTCAACGACTGTTGGATAAAAACGAACCCGACGCTCAAGGCAGGCGTAGCCCTATTTTTGCTACTCGTTGTTCTGCAGAGAAGTATCAGCAGGTTCAAGAGCAGATGCCAGAACTGCAGTATGATGAGACAGCTCGCATTATCTATGACCATAAGCCGGAAACAGGCATTGGTCTAGTGGCGGTTTTCTGCGCCGGAACCTCTGATCTGCCGGTAGCAGAGGAAGCTGCTTTGACCGCCGAGCTGATGGGCGCTAATGTTCGCCGCGTATATGATGTAGGGGTCGCTGGTATCCACCGGCTACTAGCTCAGGAAGAAGTACTCAATGAAGCTAATGCCGTAGTTGCGGCGGCTGGTATGGAGGGCGCCTTGCCTTCGGTGATCGGTGGACTGACCTCCACTCCGGTAATAGCGGTTCCGACTAGTGTTGGTTATGGCTCTGGATTCGGTGGACTATCGGCATTGTTGTCGATGCTGAATAGCTGCGCTACTGGTATGGCGGTAGTCAATATTGATAATGGCTTTGGCGCCGGCTATATGGCTGCGGCGATCAATGCCCAGTCGGTATAGAAAAAGAGGGTTTATCACTGTTTTCTACTGGGCTAGCTAGAGATTGAATTTGTTACCAAAGCTTGAAATGAAGCAAATAAAGGGTGTATAATCATTCCCATGGGTATCACTGTTGCAGATTTAGTATTAGCAGCGCTGCTGATTTTAGCGATCCTCTATGGATGGCGCTGGGGAACGATCAATGTAGTAGCTAAGGTAGGCTCTTTAGTCCTGGCCTATTATGCTGCACGTGCTTTTTCAGCATTGATAGCTACCAGTCTGGTTGATGCACTGCCGCCTTTTGGCGGGACTGCCGAGGCGGGAGAAGCAGCCAGCGGAGGGGATCAGCTATTATCTTTTCTCTCCTTGTTTATCGATACTTCCAGTGCTGCTAACTGGCTGCTGGAGATAGTTGTCTTTATTATCATTTTTATTGTGGTCAACTGGGCGGTACGGAAAATTGCCTATGCTGTGACCAGTATTTTTGGCCGGGGTTTGTTGGGTAAGCTCAATAGCGCTTTAGGCGCTTTCATTGCCCTGGTGCTGATGATTGCATTGATTATTATTGTAACGGATATTGTTCTGCCAGCCTGTATTGATATGGGCTTTGGCGAGAGTGTGGCGAATTTTTTGGCAACATCAACGGTTTTATTGCCTTTTATGGAATATTTAGCTGCCTTGCTTTAAGGCAGTTGGCTGATTAAGGAGGATAGCAATGACTATTCCTAATAACTTTTTGAGTGCAATAGCTACTGCTGGAGCTAATCAGACTACCATATGGGATAGGTTATTGGCTTTTATTTCTGCTAATACGGTTTTATTCTGGTCGATCGTGGCGGCAGTGGCGGTAATTATCATTGCTTTGATCATTTTTCTGGGGGTGCGGTCAAAGCGGAAAAATCAGGAACAACCAGCTGATGTTCCGCAGGAACCAGTGACCTTTTTGCCGATAGAAGAGGACACCGCTGAGATAGAGGCTGAATATTTGACGATGCAGGACAAGCTGATTTCTGCAGAAGAAGAGCTTGACCTGAAACTGGTGGAACAGATTAAGAACAAAGGTCCGCAAGCTTTAGCAGATATTGCCGCTGCCTATGATAAATGCCAGCCGGCAGTCCAGGAACAATTGAAAACTCTAGTTAAGGAGGAACGGTTGATGGAACGCTACAGCCGGCGCCTCAACCGTGAAGAGTATCCTCAGAGTGTCTTACTGGAAGCATGGGCCAGATTTCCTGATACCGACGCTCTCAAGGATTTTGTGGAAATGCTGGCCAGCAGCGATGAATCGATCCAGCTTGCCGGGACACGTCTGCTGTCTGCGATGCAGGAGCCCAAAAGCTTGCCACTATTGACCGCAGCATTGATGTGGCCGGAGCATTTTTTGCCGGCCCGGGTCGCTGAAGTAATGGCTTCCATGGGCCCACAGAGCGCCAAATTATTAGCGTATTTGCTGCCCAAGGTCAATGATAAACATAAAGTAAGGGTGCTGGAAACCATTGCCAAAACAGAATCCGGCTATCCGGTTGCTAATGTGGCGGCCTGTTTGGCGCATCCTAATCCTGCTGTGAGAGTTGCTGCTGCTACTGCCCTAGGCACCAGCAAAAATACAGATAGTATTAAACCGCTGTTGATTAGTGCTACTGATAAAGATTGGCATGTGCGTGCCGCAGTTGCAAAATCTTTGGGTATGATCGGCGATCAGCGAGCGATTTCTGCTCTGGAAGTATTAGCCAAAGATAATGAGGGCTGGGTAGCAGTGTCGGCCCAACAATCATTGAGTGTTTTTGCCGAGACTGGTGTGATTGACCTGGGTGAAAAAAATCTTGCTAAATAAATATCTTTATGGTATAATACGATAGTTGTCATACAACCCTGCCTTGTCTAATGATTGTTTTACCAGCTAGGCAAGGCCGTTAGTCCAAAGGGAGGAGGTGTCAGGATTGCGCGATTACGAGGTCATGTATATTGTTAAACCGAATTTGGAAGAAGAGCAATATACGCAAATCATCGAAAAGTATAAAGCGCTGGTCCAGGCCAATGGCGGTGAGATTGTCGAGGTCGAGCCTTGGGGAAAAAGAAGACTCGCCTATGAGATCCAAAAGCTGCGTGAAGGTTATTATGTCTTGATGAAAATCAAAGGCATGCCGGAATTGCCCCGCGAACTGGAACGTAACTTTAAGATCGCTGATGAGATCATGCGTTATTTGGTCGTCAGAATCGGAGAATAAGAGGGCATAAGGAGGAAACCCCATGCTAAACCGCATCGTATTAATAGGTAGACTCACGCAGGATCCGGAATTACGCTATACGAAAAACGGCATAGCAGTGGCTTCCTTTACCCTTGCTGTAGATCGTAGATATAAAAACGCTGAGGGCGAAAGGGAGACCGATTTTATTGATGTTGTCGTCTGGCGGCAGCAGGCCGAAAACTGTGCCAATTACCTAAGCAAGGGTAAGCTGTGCGCGGTTGATGGTAGCCTGCAGATTAGAAGCTATGAGGCCAAAGACGGCACCAGAAGAAAAGCTGCTGAAGTTATTGCCGATGATGTTCGGTTCCTTTCCCCCAAAGATAGTGGCAGCTACCGGGAGGCTCCTCCCGTTGAAAGCAGCCCTTTTGCTGCGGGCAATGATGCCGACATGGTCGGCGATGACGATTTGCCCTTCTAGTATTGTGAAACGGAGGAATTATCATGGCTGAATATAAGAACAACCGTGCGGAACGCGGAGATCGTGATTACTCCGGCCGTGGTGGCAGAAATAACCGCCGCGGACGCCGCCGTGTTTGCAGCTTCTGTGTAGATAAAGCAGAATATATCGACTACAAGGATACTGCTAAGCTCCGCAAATATATCACTGAGCGCGGTAAGATCCTGCCCCGCCGAATTTCCGGCAATTGCGCTAAACATCAGCGTGAGCTGACTGAGGCCATTAAGCGGGCCCGTATAGTGGCTTTATTGCCCTATACCAATGAATAGTTTGTCATTTCAATGATAGCTTTGACCAACGGGCTGACATCTTTTCAGATGCAGCCCGTTGATTTTTATCATCAATGGTTTAATTACTTAGCTCTATGGCTATGCTAATGACAGAAGCTGGAAGTGATTTTCTGGTGATAAGATTGTCGAATGAGTTTAGATATGATATAATAGGCCGCAGAAAGGAGAGCGACCGATGAAAAAGGCCTTAATTATTATTGTAGCCATCTTGGCGGTTTTGACCCTCGCCGTTATTATTGTGGTTAATGTTGTCAGTGCTGACATGACTATAGAGAGTGATACTGAGGTAATTATTGAAGAAGGCAGCGGTACCGCTGCGATAGCGCAGACCTTGCAGGAGGCAGGGGTGATCAAAAATAGCACCTATTTCCGCATCTTTGCCCAAAGTAATGGTATTGATAGTAGTCTCAAGGCAGGCCGTTACACATTTCCTGCTGGTGAATATAGCGTCAGAGATGTCTGTGAGATGCTGATTTTAGGCGGAGTTAGCACAGATGGAGAATTGACGGTAACTATTCCGGAGGGGTTGACCGTTAGAGAGACTGCTGAGCTCTTGGCTGAAAAAGGCTTGGGTACAGTAGATAATTATTTGACTTATGCCGCAGAGGGCGATTTCTCAGAGTATGATTTTATCCCTGCCCAAGGAACAGAACAGGCTCCTGCCACACGTTTGGAGGGCTTCCTTTTCCCAGATACCTATCAGATAGATCCTACCTGGACAGAGGAAGATATTTTCGATATGCTGTTGGACCAGTTCGTCACCGTATGGGAGAGCAATGGTTTTGATGAGCAAGCAGACGAACAGGGTAAGAGTGTTTATGAAGTCATCACTATGGCCTCTATCGTTGAAAAAGAGGCCAAGGTGGATGAAGACCGTCCGATCATTGCCGGCGTATTCTATAATCGCCTTAATCTTTCAACCCCGATGAATTTGGAATCATGCGCTACTATCCAGTTTATCCTGGGAGAGCCTAAAGAAGTTTTGACCTATTCAGATCTGAATATTGATAATCCGTATAATACTTATCAAAATCCAGGTTTGCCGCCAGGACCAATTGCCTGCCCTGGTAAAGCCTCGATAGATGCAGCTTTGAATCCTACGGAATCAGATTATCTCTATTTCCGGGCCAAGACTGACGGTTCTCATCGTTTCAGTGAAACCTTTGATGAGCATAATGAATATCATGAGGGAGACCAATAATTTGTTCAAACCAGAGCTACTTGCTCCTGCCGGAGATCCGGAAAAATTGCTTTTTGCATATCTTTATGGCGCAGATGCTGCCTATATTGGCGCAGGGGATTATTCCCTGCGCCTTAATGCAGGTTTTAGCCTGGAGCAGATAGGAGATGCTATCCATCTGGCGCACCGCTTGGGGAAAAAGCTTTATTTGGCGGTCAATTCTTTTATGCGCGAGGGTGATCTGGAAGCTCTGCCTGAGTATTTATCCCAGTTAGCAGCTTTGGAGCCAGATGCAATGATTATTTCTGACCCGGCGGTTTTGACTTTGGCCCGTCAATATGCCCCGCAGGTACCGCTCCATATCAGTACACAGGCCAATACAACTAATTGGTTGAGCGCCCGTTTTTGGCGCGAACAGGGTGCTTCCCGAATCATTTTAGCCCGGGAGCTTTCTTTGGCTGAGGCTGGTAAAATTAGCATCCAAGCTGGTGTTGAAACAGAGATTTTTATCCATGGAGCTATGTGTATTTCCTATTCTGGCCGCTGTCTATTGAGCAGTTTTATGACGGGACGTTCTGCGAACCAGGGTAATTGCAGTCACCCTTGCCGCTATCATTATGCGCTGATGGAAGAAAAACGGCCGGGAGAATTTTTCCCTATAGAAGAGGATGACCGTGGCAGCTATATCATGAATAGCCGGGATCTATGCTTGATCGATTATATCCCTCAGCTTTGTTCAGGGCAGTTTGCTTCCCTAAAGATCGAAGGACGCAATAAGAGCGCCTATTATGTGGCTAATGCTGTCCGCATCTATCGCGCAGCTATCGATGCTTATGCTGCTGACCCTAATCATTATTCTTGCGATCCACAGTGGCATCAAGAGCTGGCTAAAATTAGCCATCGTGAATATACGGCTGCTTTTGCGGAAGGGCAGGCTGCCTCCTCATCAATGCGTTATGATGATGGTGGATATATCAGGGAGTATGATTTTACTGCTATTATCAAAGAGATTAGCGATTCAATGCTGCTGTTGGAGCAACGCAATCATATTGCAGTTGGAGATCAGCTGGAGATCATTTGTCCTGATGGTAAAAATATCCCTTTAACGGCGGTTAAGATATTTGATGAAGACGGTGTGCCGCTTAGTGCTGCTCGTCACCCCCGACAGCTAATCCAGATCCCCAACCCTGGACTGCCAGGGCTGAAACCTCCATTGATAGTCCGCCGTCCGGTAAAATAATTTTCTAACGGGTTGGCTCAAGCCCTGCCCGTTTTCTTTTTTCCTACACGCAATAAGCGGTATAATAGAGTAGAGAGTTTGCTGATCGTCTATAGCAGTTATAATTAGATACCACGATAAGTATATAAGAAGCGGATAAGAGGTGTTTTGGGGCAGTTAATGCTGTACTAAAATATATGGAGGAACGATAATGACTAAAAGCAGGTTTGTGATCATCGGCGATAGCTCTTTGGATTATAGTCCGGAGTTAAATGAGTGGCTTCAGGTAGTAAGTGTGCCTTTGAGCGTTTCTATTGGTGAGCAAGTATTTGTCGATGATGAGCAGCTTGATATGGAGCAGTTCTTAGATATTCTAGCGCAGGGCAGCGAAGTGCCTAAATCAGCAGCGCCTTCTCCGGCAGCTTATTTAGATGCTATGCAGCATGCGGAAGAGGGGGTTTTTATTATCACCCTTTCTTCACGTCTCAGCGGCTCCTATAATTCTGCAATGATTGCTAAGCAAATGGCGGCTGAAAAATATCCTGAGCTCAAGGTGCAGGTGATCGATTCATTGGCTGCCAGTGCTGGGGAGACTACTATCGCCATCAAGATCCGCCAATGCATAGATGCAGGAATGGGCTTTGAGGAGATAGCTGCTGCTGCCGAGGATTTTCGCGATCATGATAAGCTTTATTTTCTCCTGGATAATATTGAGGTTTTAGTCAAAAATGGCCGGATGAGCTTACTTAAAGGTAAACTGGCTATGCTGCTGAATATCAAGCCGATTCTTGGCGATGATGGAAATGGTAGTATTTGTTTGGAGCATAAAGCGCGTTCTTATACTAAGGCTTTGGGCTTACTGGCGCGGTGTTTTATCGAGACCCCCTTGTTGACTGAAGGACGCACTCTAGTTATCGCTCATTGTCGGGCCTTGGCTCAGGCAACAAAGCTTAAAGAAATGATTGCTGCTCTTAGAAAATATAAGGATATCATCATCGTGCCCATGAAGGGGCTTTCTTCAACTTACGCCAATATCTGCGGTTTGGTTTGTGCTTGTTGATACTTGATAACAGCAGCTGGCTTGCCTTACGATAAAGGGATTTATTATCTGGGCAGCGAAATATGATATGTTAATGAGATTTTTGTTGGAGGGCCCAGATGGACGAAGAAAGAAAACAACCAATAGCCGACACTCCAGAGCTCTCTGACACAGCTTCATCTGCAGAAGAGCAAGCTGCATTGCCTCCTGATGGGGAAACAGCTGATGAGGAGAACGTTGTTTGCCGGGGTACTCAGGACGACGAGGAAGTTTCTTTGCCTCTTTCAGCAAGGCGGGAGAGGGAGGAGTATCTATCTGCTCAAGAAAAAGAACCAGCCGCTACTTCAGACTCAACTGATAGCGAAGATGATGACGATGATATCTCTCTGCCTTTATCAGCTGCTAGGGAAGACTATCGAAGACTAAGTAAAAAGGATCCCATTATCGAAGAGCAGCAGGAAGAAGAAGACGAGGAAGTTTCTTTGCCGCTTTCCGCACGTCGAGACGATGGCGATAAGGGATATTCTGCTCCGGCAAGGGTTGTGCCTCCGCAACCACAACCGGTTTATCGCGAAATACCACAGGCCAATAATATTACTGCCCGCAGTTTGATGGAATGCGCCATGATGGTCGCCATTTCATTGGTTTTGGCCCTGATCGGTTTTTATGTTCCAGTGGCCAATATCATTGGCCTGTTATTATTCCCTCTGCCTTTAGCAGTACTGGTCTTTCGTAATGGAGTCAAAACGGGCCTGATTGGCGCTATCGCCCTCTTTGCTCTGGCTGCTATTTTCTTCGGCCTGCCTAATGCGGTGATCATGATGATCGAGTATGGCATTTTGGGCATTTTCTTAGGGTATTGCTTCCGTAAACAAAAAGGTCCGCTTTTTACCATGGGCTTTGCTATCGTCATCGCTGCTTGCGGCACTCTAGTGGGCTTGATGTTGTCGCTCTTTATCTCTGGACTGCCTTTTTCAGCGATGACTGAAGAGATGACCCAGTTTGCTCATGAATACTTTTCTATGTTCAGCGGCAGCGGCCTGGACGCTTTTATCCCCGGCGGTATGACTATGGATGCCTTTATCCAGGAAATGACTGATTGGATGATTCGTTTGATTCCAGCGCTGCTGATTATTGGCTCGATGATTATGGCTGCTGTGGGATATGGTGTAAGTGCGAAGATCCTGCGTCACTTGCGTTATGATATTCCCAAAGTGCCGCCTTTTAGTGAATGGCGGATGGATTGGAAGTTTTCCTGGGGAGTAATCGCTGGACTAGCCTTTACCTTGGCTGGTAATTACTTTGAAATTTCCTGGATGAATACCTTAGGGTGGAATATCCTCTATGTTTTTTGTCCGGTACTGCTTGTTTGTGGTTTGGCTTTTGTGGTTTGGCTCTTTAAACAGCCTATTTACTCGCCTATGTTGAAAACGCTGCTGGTTTTGATGATGATCTTCTTCTTCCAGGCCACCTTCTTCTTGCTGATGGTGCTGGCTGTTTTTGAACCGATCATTGATTTCCGCGGCCGCTTGAAAAAGGCTATGGAGAAATTGAAACGCTGACTTGGCTTTTATAGTAAGCTAAGGGTGTGAAGATATATTAAGTACGCTAATTTGAGGAGGGGAATATTGATGAAAGTTATTTTAGTTCAAGATGTGAAATCTTTGGGCCGCAAAGGCGATGTTAAAGAAGTTGCCGACGGTTATGCCCGTAATTTTCTGTTTGTTAAGGGCTTAGCAGTACCGGCTAATGCCGGCAATATCAATAGCCGTAACCATGAGATTAAATTGCAGCAGGACCGCGCGGCTAAAGAGCTGGCTACTGCTCAGAAGCAGGCTGCTGAATTAGCCGATAAAAAAATCATCGTTTATGCCAAGGCCGGCGATGGTGGTAAGCTATTCGGCTCAGTAACTAATGGTGATATCGCTGCTGCCCTGGCTGATATGGGTTATAAGATTGATAAGAAGAAAATTGAACCATTGGAACAGATTAAAAATTTAGGTCAGCATCAGGTACAGCTGAAATTGTATCCGCAGGTTCAAGCGACAGTAACAGTAGAGGTTTGCGATGAATCAAAACGGTGATGGATTAAGAAAACTGCCGCCGCAGAGTCTGGAGGCTGAACGTGCGCTGTTAGGCGCTTGTCTGATGGATGCTTCGGCTGCTAATAATGTCCGGGGAATCATTGCTCCGCAGGATTTCTATTCTGAAAGCCACCGGCTTATTTATGAGAGTATTGCCAGACTGGTAGATGAAAATCAGCCCTGTGATCCGGTTACCGTTGGCGATATGCTGAAAGTCAATGGCGATTTGGAGCGTATCGGCGGTATCTCCTATATTTCCGGTCTTTTGGATAGCGTACCGGCTCCAGCTTCAGCGGGCTATTATGCCAATATTATCCGCGAAAAGTCCCAGATGCGAGCATTGTTGGCTGCTGCCAATGAGATCATTGCCAGCACCTATGACGGCAGCTATAATGCTGCTGAGATGCAAGATTTGGCTGAAAGAGCGATCTTTGATGTTGGACAGGGAAGACGCAGTGAGAACCTTTATGCACTGCGTGATCTCACTCAGCCTGTTTTTGATGTGATGAGCCAGATCAAGGCCTCCAAGGGCGTCACCGGTGTGCCTACTTTTCCGGATTTGGATAAGCATTATCTATCGGGCTTGCAAAAAGGCGATCTGGTGCTTTTAGCTGCCCGCCCTGGCGTTGGTAAAACCTCTATGGGTATCAATATCGCCCAAAGGGCTACTGTTGAGGCGGGTAAGACTGTCGCGGTATTTTCTCTGGAGATGCCGAAGGAACAGTTAGTGCAGAGGATACTCTGTACACAGGCACGGGTCAACCACAGTTTGGTAAGGAAAGGCATGGCCTCTAAACAGGATCTGCGCCGCCTGGCGAAAGCAGTTAACGAGCTTTCCGGCGCTGAGATGTATATCAATGATACGATGAAAATCAATATCTCGGAGATCAGAAGCCAGTGCCGGAAACTGAAGATGGATAAAGGGCTGGATCTGATCGTCATCGACTATATCCAGCTGATGCAGTCGGCTCCTGGACGCAAGATCGAGAACCGTCAGCTGGAAGTGGCGGAGATCTCCCGCTCGCTCAAGGCTATGGCCAAAGAGCTGGATGTTCCAGTGCTGGCTTTATCCCAATTATCACGTATGGTGGAGCAGAAAAATGAAAAACCTAACCTCAGCCATTTACGTGAATCAGGCGCCTTGGAGCAGGATGCTGACGTGGTACTGCTTTTGCATCGTCCCCGCAGCTCAGAAAATGAAGAGGAAATGGATGAAGAGGCCCAGTTAAAGAAGAATAAATCCGGAGACTATGTGGAGATTATTATTGCTAAGCATAGAAATGGCCCTACCGGCGAACTACCGATGAACTTCATCCGTGAATATACACTGTTTACTGATTTTGCCCAAGACTGGGTGGGCGATTCCGGGCCGACTCCACCTCCGGAACCAGAAGAGTTTATTCCGCCTGATGATGAGCCCCCGTTCTAATTTTTCCCTTGACAAAAATACTGTTATAGGGTACAATCTTTTCTGTTCGGGCCAATAGCTCAGTTGGTAGAGCACCTGACTCTTAATCAGGGTGTCCCGGGTTCGAGCCCCTGTTGGCCCACCA
>CALYAP010000029.1 GCA_944393575.1 uncultured Clostridia bacterium | reverse complement strand
GCTGAGATATCCTCTTCTGTTATCATCTCCATTGGCTCAATATCACTAGCTGGCTGCTCTTCCTCTGGGGAATCAGCCTCTTTCTTTTGGCCGATTTTCTGAATGATACCGATGATCTGGCCGGAGAGCACGACGGTCAGTAGCGAGAGGCCGATCCTCCCGATATCGAGATAGGTCAACGAGAGGCCAAGGACGATCAGATCGCTCAGCAGATAAGCCCAGCGGATATCCCAACGGAATTTTTGGCAAATGCTCATCGCCAGGGCATCATCGCCGCTAGGCGCGCCACCGGCACGGACGCAGAGGCCAGCGCCGACGCCGACAAACAGCGCTCCCAAAACCGCCGCCAACAGCGGCATCTCCGCGATCCAGGGCATCACTGGCGGGAAGAGCTCGCAGATGGCATAGAAGAGCGAAAAGCTGCCGCCGGCGATGATCGAATAGGCGATGAAGGAATGGCCCAGCAGCCGCCAGCCGATCAGATAGCAAACAGCGTTCATGATGAAGCCGGAAACCGCCGGCGAAAGATGCAGCCAATGCTGCAACAGCAAGGTCATGCCGAGGATACCGCCCTCGGTGACGCCGGAGAGGGAGTGGATATTATAAAGGCCAAAGGCCAAAATAGCGCTACCGGCGATGTTTAAGACCACGTTTTTGGTCTGCAAATGGATGAGATTTTTTAACTGCAGCGGCAGAGATTTCCGCGTACGCAATCGTCCTTCATTGGTTTGCAGCTCGGTTGATTGTTGATTGTGTGTCATGATATCTCCTCTTTCTGTTTGGATTAATGGGCAAACAAAAAGCCGTTAGAGCATACTGCCCCAACGGTCATAGCTAAACATGATGCTTGCCCGGGTGACAGTGCTGACAGGAAGCCCTACGCGGAACAAGCAAAAAAATCAGGTTCCAGCAGGGCAGTGCTGACGCCGTCTCATGACGGCTTTCACTATGGGCTGTTTTGATTAAACTATCACCCTCCAAACATGGCACGGAGTGTACCTTAGTTTATTATAGTACGAATTCGTATTAAAGTCAAGTATCTGCCAACAATTTTCTTAATTTTAGTCTTTGCTGATAATATAATTAAGCTATAAAGATCAACTCTATGCCACCTTTATATTATAACAGCGTATGAATAGCAGGATTTGCGTCCCCCACAAGATGTGAGTACCTTTTTGTTCTGCTTTAGCCGCTATGCGCTTAGACAATGGCGGCCTTTTTCTTACTCTACCGATGGATGATATTTAGCCATTCAAGAGAGGTAATTTATCTTATCTTTTATCTCAATATCAGTATATTTGACTAGCTGCGGAACACAGAAAGTAATAAAAGAGAAGGAGGCAATGCTCCTTCTCTTTACTATTTATCATATTTGCTGTTCTTGGCATTTAGCCTGACAATCTTTGTTTTTGGCTCTTTCATCGAGTTGCGCGTTCTGCTGCTATTTCAGCGGCAGACAAAGCGCTGCTTAGCCCCTGGCCAGTTGCAAGTAGCTTTCCAGACGGTCTCTTGCATCCTGCTCGGTCTTCTCGAAGAGAGCTTCTGCATGCTCTGGATTCTGCTTGAGCAGGGAGTTATAACGCACCTCGCCCATGATAAAATCGCGGAAGAGGCTCAAATCAGGCTCTTTGCTATCCAAAATAAACGGATTTTCGCCCGCCTCTTTACGACGTGGGTCAAAGCGGTAGAGATGCCAATAACCACACTGGACAGCCTTTTTCATCTGCTGCTGGGCAGTGCTCATGCCGGTTTTAACACCGTGGTTGATGCAGGTGGCATAGGCGATAATCAGCGATGGTCCCGGATAAGCCTCGGCCTCGCGGATCGCCTTCAGGGTCTGATTCATATCCGCACCCATAGCGATCTGTGCCACATAAACATAGCCATAGCTCATCGCCATCCGGCCCAGGTCTTTTTTCTTGACCTTTTTACCAGAGGCGGCAAATTTGGCGATCGCCGCTGCCGGGGTAGCTTTGGAGCTCTGACCGCCGGTATTGGAATAAACCTCGGTATCAAAGACCAGCAGATTGATATCTTCACCAGAGGCCAGAACATGATCCACGCCGCCGTAACCGATATCATAAGCCCAGCCATCGCCGCCAAAGGCCCAAACGCTCTTCTTGACCAAATGATCTTTGCGCCGCAAAATCTCTTTGGCAGTGGGGCAATCGCTGGCTTCCAGCAATGGCAGCAGCTTAGCGGTAGCGGCCTTGGATCCCTCACCATCAGCATAGTTATCGAGCCACTCTTGCAGGGCAGCGCGCACTTCATTATTTTCGCTCTCGCACTTACCAGCTAGGGCCTGCTCCACAATGCCCTTCAGTTGCTCGCGCTGTTCGCCGGCGCCCAGCAACATACCGAAGCCGAACTCAGCGCAGTCCTCAAACAAGCTGTTGCTCCAAGCCGGACCTTGGCCCTTGGCATTTTTGCAGTAAGGCATCGCCGGAACTGCCGCGCCCCAGATGGAGGAGCAACCGGTAGCATTGGCCACCAGCATACGGTCACCATAGAGCTGGGTGACCAGCTTGGCATAAGGAGTCTCGCCGCAACCGGCACAGGCGCCGGAGAACTCCAGCAACGGACGGCGGAACTGACTGTTCTTGATATTGGTAGGAGCGATCTCGATCTCCGGCTGCTGCATGGCGAAATCCCAGTTGGCAGCTTCATGCTCCTGATTAGCAAAGGTATCCATCTCCAGGGCCTTTTCCTTAGCTGGGCAGACATTGACGCAGACGCCGCAGCCCTGGCAATCATAAGGGCTGACCTGCATCCGGAATTGTTTGCCGGCGAAATCCTTGCCATTGGCCTTGACCGTAGCGAAGGTATCGGGCTTATCCGCGCCATCCTCAATGATGATCGGACGGATAGAGGCATGCGGGCAGACCAGCGAGCACTGGTTGCACTGGATGCAGTTCTCTTTGATCCAGCGGGGAACAAAGGAAGCTACGCCGCGTTTTTCATACTGCGAACCGCCAGAGGGGAAGGTACCGTCCTCGCGGCCGCTGAAGGCCGAGACCGGCAGATCGTTACCGCGGTTGGCGGCCATCGGCCGCAGCACTTCGCGGACGAAAGCGCTTTTATCCTTGCTCTGGTCAGCATCATCAGCAGCAGTGGCCCACTCAGCGGGAACAGCTACCTCGCGGAAGCTGCTCATACCGGCAGTAACCGCTTCTTTATTCATATTAACTACTTTCTTACCCTTGCGGCCATAGGAGTGCTCAATGCTCTCATAGAGGGCGCTGACTGCGGTATCCTCAGGGATAACGCCGGTCAGTTTGAAGAAAGCAGCCTGCATGATCATATTAGTATGATTGCCCAGGCCTAAATCCTTGGCGATATTGACGGCATCGATGATATAGAACTTAGCCTGTTTTTCAGCCAAGGTGCGCTTCATGGCAGCCGGCATTTTCTCGGCCAGCTCTTCCGGGCTCATCGTGGTATTGAAGAGGAAGGTGCCGCCATCCTTGAGACCGTCGAGCAGATTGTATTTATACATATAGCTCTGATTGGAGCAGGAGATGAAATCCGCCTGGTTGATCAGATACGGGGCTTTGATCTCCTTATTGCCAAAACGCAGATGGGAGATGGTCAGACCGCCGGATTTTTTACTATCATAATCAAAATAAGCCTGTGCGTGCATATCAGTATGAGTACCGATAATATCAACAGCCTGCTTGTTGGCGCCAACCGTACCGTCAGAGCCCAGACCCCAGAATTTGCACTGAATCGTGCCCTTGGGCAGGATATCGTGAATCTTCGGGCGGGGCAGCGAGAGATTGGTCACATCATCCACGATGGAGATGGTGAAATTATGCTTAGGCTGGTCAGCCGCCAAATTGGTGAAGACAGCCTCGATATCGGCAGGGATAGTATCCTTGGAACCCAGACCATAGCGGCCGCCGATTACCAGCGGAGCATTGGCGCTGCCGTAGAAAGCGGACATCACGTCCATAAACAGCGGCTCGCCAGGAGCGCCGGGGGTTTTCACGCGGTCCATCACTGCGATGCGTTTGACGGTCTTAGGCAGGCAGTCCAGGAAATACTGGGTAGCAAAAGGACGGTAGAGACGAACCTTGACCATACCGACTTTCTCGCCCTTGGCCATCAGCTCATCGACAACGGTCTCGATGGTATCGCAGACCGAGCCCATGGCAACGACGACCCGTTCGGCATCAGGAGCTCCATAATAATTGAACAGCTGATAATCACGCCCAGTGATTTTGCTGATCTCCGCCAGATAGCCGGCAACGATTTCCGGCACAGCGGCAAAGAAAGGATTGCAAGCCTCACGGGCCTGGAAGAAGATATCCGGATTCTGATTGGTGCCGCGGATCACCGGGTGCTCAGGATTGAGCGCGCGGTTGCGGAATTCCTGCAAAGCCTCGCGGTCGAGCAGGCGGTCAAACTCCGCGTAATCCATGACCTCGATCTTCTGCTGCTCATGGCTGGTGCGGAAGCCGTCGAAGAAATGGAGGAACGGCACGCGGGCTTTGATAGCAGATAAGTGAGCCACGCCGCCCAGATCCATTACCTCTTGGACAGAGCCGGAGCAGAGCATGGCATAGCCAGTATTGGCGCAGGCCATGACATCGGAATGATCACCGAAGATATTCAAAGCATGTGTTGCCAAGGAACGGGCAGAAACATGCATCACGCCCGGCAGCAGCTCGCCGGCGATCTTATACATATTAGGTATCATCAGCAGTAGGCCTTGGGAAGCGGTATAGGTGGTAGTCAGAGAGCCCGCGGAAAGCGAGCCGTGTACCGCGCCGGCAGCGCCGGCCTCGGACTGCATCTCAATGACCTTAACCTCGCGGCCAAAAATATTCTTTTGCCCCTGGGCAGCCCATTCGTCCACGCTTTCAGCCATTGGTGAACTAGGGGTAATCGGATAAATAGCCGCTACTTCAGTAAAAGCATAGGACACATAAGCTGCGGCTTTATTTCCGTCCATTGTTTTCATCTTTTTCGCCATAGACTATTAAACCTCCTCACGAAATTTTGCTTTAATAGTTACAGCATCACTCCGGCAGCTAAATATCGGAATCCGGCGCAGGGTCTGGGATCAAGCCGAGATCTGGCTCCGCTTGTCTCTCCTTTCCATAATCCAGACGCGCCGGAAGGACATAGTCTCTCCGCTATTTAGCTCCCGGGGCAAGCACTGCTCAGGCGGCCTCGGTCCGCTTATAACTATTCTAAGCGATAAATAGACCACTCTATTATAATACCACTTGCCCTTTTTGTCTATCCTAAAAATATATAATCGTTTTTCCTCATTTTAAATCCTGTGGAGCAACAGGCGCGGACAGTGCTTTTACCAGCCATGGCGATCCAGCGCAAAAAAACAATAATCCCTGCGAAAACGGCGATCAGAGCCGCTGTTCTGTTGTCATTTGTGCTTTTTTATGGTAAAATTAAACGATAAATGCATCGAGACAATGAGGAGGATATTCATGTCGCAACAAAAACGCCGCATCGTGGTTAAAGTCGGCACCTCGACGCTCACCTATGCCAATGGCAAAAGCAATCTGCGCCATATGTCAGAGCTAGTGAAGGTGCTGTCCGACCTGATGAATTCCGGCATCGAGACCGTTTTGGTCACCTCCGGCGCTATCGGCGTCGGCGCAGGCAAGCTGGGAATGAAAGGACGTCCCAGCGATACGCTCAGCCGTCAGGCAGCAGCTACTGTCGGACAATGCGAGCTGATGACCATGTATGACCGCATGTTCAGCGAATATGGCTACCCTGTGGGGCAGCTGCTGATCACCAAAAGCGATGTTGACGATGATGAACGCCGGCACAACCTGATCAATGCCTTTGCCAAGCTTTTTGAACTCAATGTGGTGCCAATCGTCAATGAAAACGACTGCGTAGCTGTGGAGGAGATCGTCTACGGTGATAATGACTGTCTTTCTGCCATTGTTGCCAAGCTGGTAGGTGCAGATACGCTGATTATTCTTACCGATATCGACGGGCTGTTTGACGACAACCCGGCCGTCAACCCCCAAGCACATCTGATCACCTCGGTGGAACAGATAACCGATGAGATGGAAAGCCATGCCGGTGGCGCTGGTACGCATCTGGGCACCGGTGGAATGGTCACCAAACTCCATGCAGCCCGTATCGCCACTGAGTCCGGGATTGATACCTATATTATCAACGGTACTCCAGCGGCTAATATCTATAAAATTCTTGATAATGAACCAATAGGAACCTATTTCAAGGCGGTGAAACCATGACAGACCTTATCACTCTTGGCCAAAGAGCCAAAGAAGCATCACGGAAACTAGCTACCAGCCCAGAGACGCTGCGAAATGCCGCCCTGGAGGCGATCGCCGCTGCCCTGGAAGAACAAGCAGAGACGATCATCGCGGAAAATGCCGCAGATCTGATTGCCGGACGCCAGGCAGGACTGAGCGAAGCGCTGCTGGACCGCTTGACCTTGACTGAAGAACGCATCAGCGGCATTGCCAAAAGCGTGCGTGAGGTGATCGCCCTGCCTGATCCGCTGGGCAGGATACTGGAGACGATCCTCCGTCCCAATGGCTTGAAGATCGAGAAAATCTCAGTGCCGGTGGGTGTGATCGGCGTCATCTATGAGGCCCGTCCCAATGTCACAGCTGACTCAGCGGCGCTGTGCCTTAAAAGCGGCAATGCAGTGATCCTGCGCGGCGGCAAGGAAGCGATCCGCTCCAATAAGGCGATTGCCGATACTATGCGCGCTGCTATCGCTGCGGCGGGTCTGCCGGCGGACTGCGTCTGCCTGGTGGAAGATACCGACCGCGAGACAGCCAATCAGATGATGCGCCTCAACGGCTACATCGATCTGCTGATTCCCCGCGGCGGCCGCGGACTGATTCAATCGGTAGTGGCTAATTCCACAGTGCCGGTGATCGAGACCGGAGCCGGTACCTGCCACACCTATGTGGCCAAAAGCGCTGATCTGGCGATGGCCGAGGAGATCATCAACAATGCCAAAACCTCGCGTCCTTCGGTCTGCAATGCCTGTGAATGCATGCTGATCCAGCGCGATATCGCTCCCGCCTTTTTGCCCCGCATCGCTGCGCGCCTGACTGAAAAGCAAGTGGAGATCCGTGGTGACAAGGAAGTCTGCGCGATCCTGCCTCAGGCAGTACCAGCTACTGAAGAAGACTGGGGCAAAGAATATAACGACTATATCATCGCCGCCCATATCGTGGCCGATGTTGATGAGGCGATGGATTTCATTCGTCGTTACGGCACCATGCACAGCGAATGCATCGTTACCAATGATGCTGAGGAAGCCCAGCGTTTTCTCAATGAGGTAGATGCGGCCGCTGTCTATTGGAATGCTTCTACCCGCTTTACTGATGGCGGCGAATTCGGCCTGGGGGCGGAGATCGGCATCTCCACCCAGAAGCTGCATGCGCGCGGCCCGCTGGGTCTGCGTGAGCTGACCTCGACCAAATACCGCATCTATGGCAACGGACAGATCCGTTAGAGCGGCCAAGGAGTACCTATGCCCAGTCTGTCTGCTATCCTGATCAAAAAAGTTCTCGCTGTGGTCACCCCCAGGCTTAAGCAAAAGAATATCGCAACAACGCGTAAAACCCAAAACCAGCTGGGCCGCATCGCCTCCTGGCTGGCGGGACGGCGGGTCGCTGCCACCCCACAGCAGCTGGAGCATTGCTCTGCTGCGCTGATCCGCGTTAAAGCTAATGCTGACCAGCGGCAGATCCTCTTCTATCTGCATGGCGGCGCTTATACTGCCGGGGGCCTCAATTATGCCCAGGGAATGGGCCGCCGCCTAGCTAGCAAACTGCATCTTGACGTTTTCTGCTTAGCCTACCGCCTGGCGCCGGAGAACCCCTTTCCGGCTGCGCTGGACGATGCTCTGGCCGGGTATCAGCAGCTGCTGCAAATGGGCTATGCGCCGGAGGAGATCACCTTGATCGGCGAATCTGCCGGCGGCGGACTGCTCTACGCGCTCTCGCTGCTGCTGCGGCAGAAAGGAATGGCCCAACCAAAAGCGATCATCGCGCTCTCGCCCTGGGTAGACCTGCTGATGCGCGGCGCATCCTATCAGCAGAACCAAAGCCGCGACCCCTCGCTCAATGAGCAAAAACTGCATGAAGACGCGGCAATGTATGCTGCGGGACATCTTGAAGACCCGCTAGTCTCACCGCTCTATGGTCAGCTCTCCGGCACTCCGCGTTCGCTGATCATCTGCGGCGGCGACGAGCTGTTGCTGGACGATGCCAAGCTGTTGGCGAACAAGCTTTCTCAGGACGGCTGTGAAGCAGAACTGTTGATAGAGGAATATATGTGGCATGCCTATGTACTCTATCCCACCGCTGAATCGGCCAAAGCAATAGCGCGGATCGCCGCCTTTCTCGGCATTGAGCCAAGGCAAGCCTTGACAGGACAGGCTACGCCATAAGCAGTCAAGACAGCGCTACATTCCGCTGCTGTAGGGCATGCTAGCAGCCAGAATACTGGCAAAAAACAGTTAAAACCACTTATCCGTACAGCCGCTAGGGGTAACCCCTGGGACAGCAGCACTCAAATAGCGGCAATCACCGCCAGAGTTGCCATTCCCGGCACGCCCAAAACTCCGGAGACGCCCAAGGTCAGGGCATTAAGCGGCAAAGTAAAAGTCTCGCCGAAGATCAGATTGAGCGCAAAGAGCAGCGCCAACCCGCTGGCGGCATTGATAGCGACTGTGCCGAAAATACGGAAAAAACGTCCAGGCAGCATGCAGGCTGCGAACACAAGTAACAGTCCCCCTGCCAGAATCAATAAATATTGCCAAATAGCCATGGTTTCTCTCCTCACCGCGAAGTTGTTGATACTCCATACTTATTGCTCAGGAGCGGTGGATATGCTATTTTCTGCACATAAAGTACGAAAAAGCCCGCTGCTTTCACTGGACAGCAGCTATCGTTGAGCGGGGAAGAAACAGTCAGGAGCCATTATGTCTTATACCGCACTCTATCGCCGTTACCGGCCCGATGATTTTTCAGCTCTGGTCGGCCAACCTCATATCGCCAAGGTGCTCTCCACCGCTATCCGCCGGGGGAGCTTTGTCCACGCTTATCTTTTCTGCGGACCACGCGGCACCGGCAAGACTTCCACCGCGCGTATCCTGGCGCGGGCCATCAACTGCCTCTCTCCCCGCGAGGACGGCAATCCCTGCAATAGCTGCGCCGCCTGCCAGCGCTCACTGCATGGCGAGAGCATGGATATCATCGAGATCGACGGCGCTTCCAACCGCGGCATCGATGAGATCCGTGATCTGCGCGAGCGGGTCAAATACGCTCCGGCCCAGGAACGCTATAAGATCTATATCATCGACGAAGTGCATATGCTGACCAATGACGCTTTCAATGCTATCCTCAAAACCCTGGAGGAGCCGCCGGCTCATGTGATTTTTATCTTCGCCACCACAGCGCCGCATAAGCTGCCGATGACTGTTCTCTCGCGCTGCCAGCGCTTTGATTTCCGCCGCATCAGCGATGAGGAGATCAAAGAACATCTGCTCTACATCGCCCAGCAGGAACAGATCGAGATCGCGGCTGACGCCGCAGCGCTGATTGCCCGCAAGGCTGATGGCGGTATGCGCGATGCAGTCAGCTTGCTCGACCAATGCGCCGCTGCCAGTGAAGGGCCGATCTCTACTGATACGGTAACGGCGATTCTCGGCATCGTCGATCACAGTTTCATCAGCGCGCTGGCACAGCAGCTGCTGGAACATGATATCCCCTCCGCACTGCTGGCAGTAGAGGAGCTGGTCAGCTCCGGCAAGGATCTGCGCCAGGCAGTGGCCGATCTCTGCGAAGAGCTGCGGGATGAACTATTGGCTAAGCTGGCGGACAACCAGTCCTCTCCCTATCCGGCCCAGGCTTATCTGGATCTGCTGACCTCGCTGACTGATGCAGACAACAAGCTGCGGACCGCCGCTTCCCCGCGCATCACTCTGGAACTGGCCATGATCCGCGCCTGCGCGCTCAACGCGCCGCCGGAGCCACACAGCTCCTCGGCCCAGCAGGCAGCTGCGACAATACCGGGCAATGGCGGCCAACCAACTGCTGCATCAAGAGCAGCGGCGGCGCCAACAGCGGCACCCGCTGCCAGGAGCACCGGCTCCAGATCAATCAATCAACCATCAGCAGCCAAGCGGGCAGCAAAAGCTGCTCCCTCGCCGTCAAATACAGACTCTAAGCCCCAGGTGCAGCCGCAAACACCAACAGAGCCGGTGAACAGCTCCCCGGCGGAGCCACAGCCCCAGCAACGGATAACTGCTAATGACGCACCGCAAAAGCCAGCGGCAAATGAAGGCAAAGCTGCCGCCGCATCCGCAACAGCAATGGCGGAACAGGTAGTCAGCCAGTGGGAGCTGGTGCTGACGGCGATCGAAAATCTCAACCCCAGCACCTTTTTCCGCATCGAGAACTGCCACCCCGCAGTCACCGATGAAGGCGAATTGCTGCTGCAGTTCCCCGCTGACCGCAGCGATGATTACCGCTATATCCATGGCAATCAGCAGCAGAAGGACGTCGTTATTGCCGCGATCGAAAGCGTTTGCGGCTGCCGTCCCCGCCTGCGCGGACAGATCGGCGATTTCTATGCCCCGCAGCAGGAAGAAGAACCAGCAGCAACTGAAGCGCCAGCGGAGGAGGAACAACCGGCCGAGCTTAAGCAGGACAGCCTTTTTTAGCGCCATGCTGGCGGACCACCGCGGCGAAAAAGGATTCTTGCCGCCGGACGCAGAAACAGAAAACAAGACTATCATCAGATGGCTAGCCTCAACTGGTACTAGTAAAATAACTGATAAGGATAATAATAAAGAAAAACGGAGGAACAAGCATGGGATTCAATATGCAAAAACTGATGAAACAGGCGCAGAAAATGCAGCAGGATATGGCACGAGTCCAGGAAGAGCTGCGTAATACCGAGGTAGAGGGAGTCTCCGGCGGCGGCATGGTCAAGGTAGTGGCCAATGGCAGCTCGGAGATCCTGTCCATCTCTATCGATCCGGAGATCATCGATCCTGATGATGCCGAAATGCTGGAAGATATGGTCTTGGCTGCAGTCAAGGATGCTTTGGCAGCTGCGGCTGCTCTTTCTGCCGAGAAGATGGGTGCAGTCACCGGCGGTATGGGCCTGCCCGGCGGTATGTTTTAAGCGGAGGCAGCAATGGCTTACCAATACCCTGCTCCGCTGCAAAGACTGATCAACGAGCTTTCCCGTCTGCCCGGGCTGGGGCCTAAAGCAGCGCAAAGGCTGGCTTTCTACCTGATGACCTCTCCGGAGGACAGCGCCAGTGAGCTGGCGGAAGCTCTGACCGAAGCCAGGAGCCTGGTGCATAGCTGTCCGGTTTGCGGTAATTTCACCGATGCTGACCGCTGTTCGATCTGCACTGACCGCACGCGTGATGCGAGCCTGCTATGCATTGTTGAAAGCGTAGCGGATATCATCTCGATGGAGCGGGCGCACAGTTATAACGGCGTCTACCATGTGTTGGGCGGCGCCATCTCGCCGATGGACGGGATCGGTCCGGAACGGCTCAACCTGAAAAGTCTGGGCGAGCGTCTGCGCAGCGGCAGCATCAAGGAGATCATCATGGCCACCAACCCCACAGTAGAGGGAGAAGCCACAGCGCTCTATCTGGCCAAAAAGATCCGTCCTCTGGGTATCAAGATCAGCCGTATCGCTCACGGTATGCCGGTAGGCGGCAATCTGGCCTATGCTGATGAGGCCACTCTGGCGCTGGCGATCAACGGCCGCCAGGAAATAAAAGAGCAGGAGGATAAATGAAGGGCATCAAAGAAAAAAGCGCGGGCTTCCGCGCAGAATTCAAAAAATTCGTCATGCGGGGCAATGTCATCGACCTGGCTGTCGGCGTTATCATCGGCGGCGCTTTTGCCACCATCACCAATTCGCTGGTCAATGATGTGCTGATGCCGTTTATCGGCCTCTTTATCGGCGGTATCGATTTCTCTACCTGGTCATTCACCATCCCGGCCATTTTTGCCGGCGCTGAACCAGCAGTGATCAATATCGGCCTTTTCATTCAGGCAGTGGTCAATTTCCTAATCATGGCTTTTGTCATCTTCCTGATTGTCAAGGCGATCAACCGCCTGCATAGAAAAGAAGAAGCTGCTCCCCCGCCGCCACCGGAACCATCTAAAGAGGAGCTGCTGCTGGCAGAGATCCGCGACCTGCTCAAAGAACAGAATAAATAAACTCGGCAAGCTGCTTTGGCCTTACGGCCTTAATCAGATAATAAATAACACCGATACTAAAGACCGCCATACTATTGCTGTATGGCGGTCTTTTTAGCAAGTGATGATAGTTGTTTCGTCCAATCTATTCGCCAGCCATGAAGCGGCTGATCTCATCCAGGCGGGTCAGCGTCTTATTATAGCCATCCTGATAGAGGGCATTGATTTTATCGACATCGCGCTCAGTCAACGCAAAGCCGCGGGTATCCTCCGGCTCAACGATCAGCACTTTTCCTTCTTTTTCCAGGGCAAAAAGGCGCTCCCTACAGGCGTTATAGCCCTCGGCGCGGCGCAGCATCACTTCCTTGAGCTGAGGATATTGATGATAAAAGACATCAAAAAGATAGCTCAGCTTCTTGGGCCGGCGGACATAAGAACGCTCGCGGGTGAGAAAGACCACTACCCGGTCGCAGCCCTTATCAAAGGCATGCTGATAGGGAATGCCGTCGGCGATACCGCCGTCCAGATAAGGCTGGCCATTGAGATGATAGATGGGGAAAAGAAAAGGCAGCGCGCAGGTGGCCTGCAGCACCAGCCAATGGTCGTCGCGCTTGGGCACAGGCAGATATTCCGCCTGACCGGTATTGAGATTAGTCACTACCGCCTCCGCTTCCCCAGGAAAAGCGGCAAAGGCTTCATAATCAAAAGGCACCAGCTCATTGGGGATGATCTCATAGGCAAATTCCAGCCCAAAATAGGAGCGGTTATCGGGACGCAGCAGATTGCGTCCTCCCATATAGCGCTTATCATTAACATAGCGCTGGAGAATGGTGAGGTTTCTGCCGCTTTGGCGGGAAAGATAGCTAACGCCATAAGCAATGCCGGCAGAAACGCCGACCACATAATCGAACATGATATCCCTCGTCAACAGGGCATCGCAGGCGCCGGAAGAAAAAATAGTGCGGATCGCGCCGCCCTCAAGTACCAGACCGGTTTTCATCGGATCACTTCCTTGTCTCCCTTTAGTATATACCAAAAAGCAAATCAAGAAAAGCGGAAAGAGCAGCTCTTTCCGCTTTTTATGCCGAAAAAGATCAAGTTCAGGATTTGACAAAGACCACAGTAAAGGCGATATGCTGCTGATCCAGGGCATGGGCAGAGATTTTGGCCCGGTGCTCCTCAGCAATAGCCTTGGCGATAGACAGGCCCACGCCATAGCCGCCGGTGCCACGGGCGCGCGATTCATCAGCCCGGTAGAAGCGCTCAAAGAGGATATTGAGATCGCCCTCCGGCATGGCGTCAGTGGGATTGACCACTTCCAGGGTGGGATACTTGCCCCGCCGCTCCAGGGTGACATTGACCTCACCGTTCGGCAGAGTATATTTGATGGCATTTTCCACCAGCACCGAGACCATCTTGCGCACTGCCGTCTCATCACCGCGCAAATTGATGCCCGGGGTGATATTGAGTTCCAGCAGCTTTTCCTGAGCCTCAGCCATCGGGTCGAAGCTCTCAGCAGCTTCCATCACGGCGTCACTGAGGCAGAACTCGCGGAAAGATTGGCGAGCCTGTCCTTCTTCCAGCTTGCTGAGGGTCAGCAGATCAGCCACCAGAGTATTGAGCCTTTTAATCTGATTACGGATACTGGCTGTCCACTCATTATTCTGACCATTCATCTCCAAGACCTCGGTATCAGCGGAGATGATCGCCAGCGGCGTCTTCAGCTCATGACCCGCGTCAGTGATGAAGCGCTTTTGCTTCTCTACGCTCTCGATCACCGGGCGGATAGCCCGCCGCGAGAGATAGTAGACCAGAATGAACATCACCAGCAGGGCGATCACGCCGATGGTAAAGGAAAGCTGCATCATCGTCTCCAAAGACCGCAGCTGTACCTGGCGGTCAAGGAAAATGATCATCGGACCGGTCGTTTCGCTCTCTGTCACCAGATAACGGAAGTTTTTCAGATATCCGGAGGTTTTACCACTATTGAGCACCTGCTGGGCATATTCACTGGCCTGCTCAACAGTGGTAGAGGCGATATTATCAGTAAGCACGCCGCTGATCTCGCCATCTTCCCTGATAAAGACCACAAAATAACGCGTCTCAAAACGGGTCTCCGGGGTCAGCACCAGGTCGCTGTCAGGAGAAGAGACCAGGCCGGAAGAATCGGCGTCCGGAAAAACACCGCCGTTTCTGGCCAGCAGCTCCAGGATAGCGTCAGCAGTGCTGTTGATCTGGCGCAGGTTAAAGCCATTGATAGCCCCGACGATCGCCACGATGATAAACAGCAAAGAGATCATGGCTATGGCCACGAATTGACGCTGCAAACGGCGGATCATTGACATTCCTCCAGACTATAGCCTACGCCGCGGGTGGCGCGGATCTCTACTCCGGCATCAAGAGCTGCCAGCTTTTTACGCAGATAGGAGATATAAACCCATACCACGCTGACCTCGGCCTCGGTATCATACCCCCAGATGCGCTCCATGAACTGCTCGGTGGAGATCAGGCGGCCGGGATTGGACATCAGCATTTCCAGCATCTGAAATTCCTTATTACCCAGGCGGTAAGAGGCCTTCTCGCCGGAGAGCTCAAAATTGGCCCGGTTGAGGGTGATCCGCCCCATGGAGAGGACATTGGGAGAAAACTCGCTGCGGCGACGGGTCATTGCCCGTATCCGCGCCAGCAGCTCGCTCATGGCAAAGGGCTTGGTCAGATAATCGTCAGCGCCGGTATCCAGTCCGGTCACCCGGTCGTTGACCTCTGATTTGGCAGTGAGCATCAAAATCGGCGTATTGATATTGCTGCGCCGCAGCTCAGCCAAAACCTCCAATCCGCTCTTTTTAGGCATCATGATATCGAGGATAATGCCGTCATAGTTTTCGGTCAGAGCATAGTCGAGAGCGTCCTGTCCGTCATAGACAGCATCGACCGAATAATGGTTATGCTCCAAAACCGCTGTCAGAGCAGCGGAGAGCTCTTTTTCATCTTCCGCTAATAATAATCGCATCGCTGTTTACGCTCCTTCCTGCCAGCGCCCTAGTGAACCGCCTCTTTGAGATGGCGGTATTGGTGACGCCTCTTGAGGCTCGGCCTCAGTGCGCTGTGTTTCTTTATTTCGGGCTGCTGCTTATCGCTTCCTGCCGGAGACAGCTCTTCTTTGCCGGCAGTGATCAGCTCGCGCAGCGCTAAGAGATTGATATCAGTCGAAGAGGTCTCATCAGCACAGCGTTTCAGCTCGGCAACGATGGTCTCCTCATCGCCGATCTGCTGTTTATATTTCAGCTGATGCTCCAACGCTGCCCAGAAATCCATCGCCAGAGTACGGATCTGGATCTCTGCCATACATTCCTGGTGGCCGCGGATCATCGGCACCGGCACTGCCACGATCAGATGGAGGCTGCGGTAGCCGTTGGGCTTGGGGTTAGCGATATAGTCTTTTTCCTCCACCAGCCGCAGACCTGGACAGCCGGACAACCAATCGCGAACCAGATAGACATCATCGAGAAAAGGACAGACTACCCTCACGCCAACAGCATCACGGATATTTTCCAAGGCAGCGGTGAGTGTAACCGGCAAGCCGCGGCGGGTCAGCTTTTCTTCCATGCTCAGCGCCGACTTGATGCGTGATTTGCAGTGATCGACCGGATCCCGCCCCTGCTGTTCCTCGCTTTCCAGCCGTAATTGCTCGATATTGCGCAGCAGCACGTCGCGGACATGCTCAAGTATATAGAGCTTATCCTGATAAAATTCTTCATCACGCGGATCGGGTTCTCTGATCTCTGATTTGATACGGGGGTAAAACATCTGTACCCCTCCTCTCTTTCCTGAGCAATATTACCAGCAGCTGGGACGCCGCTACCCATTAGCCAGCCCGGGAGAAAATACCAACCTGTTGGATAAATCCAGGCGGATAGCTTCTGCCTAGTATATGCTCTCTGCCTAGTATATTCTATAAGATAGATGCTGCCGGATAAGCATAACCAGTTCTGCGGCAAAAGCCCGGCTCGGCTAATAGCCGCCGCAGGGAGTATCGCCGCCGGCATAGATTCCGGCTGATAGGAGAATGATAGCATCTCAACCTTAAGCCAACTTAAACCAAAGAATTTTTCTCATCTGCACCAACAGTAGGCAGGATCTGTCCTCAATAATGAGCTTATCAACAGACTGCGGCTGCCGGTCGTAGTGCCATACCAGCTCAACCCTTGCCAACGGGATATTGTTCCACTGATGCTGCTCAGATAACTCATCAACCAATATGGCGGTAACGGCAACTCTTCTGTGAGCGATATCCAACGAGCAGAGCAAGGTGAGCAATGCCTAGACAAAACCATAGACCAGCTGATAGCTGATCTTGGCCATTGTCTTTGGGCTTTTTAATTTTTGACGGCAGCTCCTTTGCAGAACAAGACCCTGCGGTCAGCGGGAGCTAATCCTTCCATTTCCACCACTGGAGCAGCTCGGGATCAGGATCTGGAGTAGAGGCATAGTAGACGGCGCAACGATAAACATAGAGCTGGCAGCGGTCAATAGTAAAGCCGCGCTGAGTACAATCACGCCGGTAGAGTTCCTCCGGATCCGCCCCGCGCAGTGAAGCCACGGTCGGATAACCTAGGCGGAGCAGATCCTGTTCGGTCTGGATGCCTACCCCGGGGATCTGGCGCAGATCGCTCTGCACAGACTTGACTTTTTTCATCAGGCACCTCCTGAAGCATAACCAGGCAGATACAGCCATTATAGCAGCCGTAAAGGAAACGGTAGCAGCTAAGCCGTGCCCTTGTCCGGTTAAGCTTTCCTTGTTATAATAATGTAATAGCAATAAACAGTTGATTTATCATCAAGAGGCAGCTCTGTTCTAGGGCTCCCCTCTATCAAACAAAACCGAAAATTACAAATAGCCACACAAAGATTACCCATTAAAAGGATAATTAAGCATGTTAGAAACAGCCGCTCTTTTCCAGCATAAAAAAGCCAATGCAGATAAGCTCAAGGCCTTTGGTTTTCGTCACCAAAACGGCGCCTATGTCTATGAACACCCTCTTACTGAGACACAGCTGCTCATGACAGTCACCATTGATGCAGACAGCATGGTCACGACCTGTATCCGCGACCCGGAATCCGGAGACGAATACCTGTTGCACCGTCTGGCCGAAACAGCCGGCCCGTTTGTGGGAATGGTCAGAAGCGCGCATGACGAACTGCTGGAGAAAATAGCCCAACAATGCTTTGAGCCCGATGTTTTCCGCAGTACGTATGCACAAAAGGTCATTGACTATATCGATGCTACCTACCATGATCAGCTGGAGTTTCTCTGGCCCAAATTTCCTCATAATGCAGTCTGGCGGCGCCAAGACACTCACAAATGGTATGGCGCTCTGCTGTTAGTGCATCCCAGCAAGCTCGGGCTGGATGGAACAGATGATATCGAGATCATCGATCTGCGGATGGAGCCAGGGAAACTGGCTAAGCTGCTAGATAACCAAAAATATTTCCCTGGATACCATATGAATAAAAAGCACTGGTACACCGTCTGCCTCAATGGTACCGTTCCCCTGGACGAGCTTTTTCTCCGCATCGATGAAAGCTATCTCCTGGCAGTCAAATAAACGCTGATAATAGCAAAATACTCTCTTTAGCAGCGATCAAGCGGTATTATGCTGCTATTACAAGTGGTCTCCTGCCGTTATTAAAATAATACTCCGTTTAGGACGGAGTATTATTATTTTACTGCTAATCAAACACTAGGATAAGCGCTACGGCAATACGCGCATCAGCTGCGCCAACAGTATAGCTTAATTTGCATCACCTTGAGAGCTCTCTGCAGAGGCAACGCTGTCAGTTGCTGCGGGTGCTGGGGCAGCACCGTTGCTGGCTGAGGTCGGTGCGCCGGGCGGCACCATATGGACATCCATCTGCGGATAGGGGATATTGAATCCTGCCGCATCAAAAGCTTCTTTCATCTGCTCATTAATATCAAAATAGCAGCTCCAATAATCATCGGTATTGCACCAGGAGCGCATTTCAAAAATCAGCGCGCTATCGCCCATCTCACGCAGGCGGGCAAAAGGCGCTGGTTCACGGTGCAGTTTCTCCTGACGGTCGATGACCTTCTGCATCACCATCTTGACCTTTTCGATATCGCTATCATAGCCAACAGAGAAGCGCATATCCAGACGGCGCTTGTCCATTTTGGTATAATTCTCCATCGGTTTATTGGAAAGATCACCATTTGGCAGGACGATAGTGCGGTTATCTACAGTCAGCAGCGTGGTATAGAAAATGCTGATATCCTTGACCGTACCGCCTTCGGTATCCTGCGGCTGGATATAATCGCCTACAGCAAAAGGTTTAAAAATCAAAATCATCAGGCCGCCGGCCAGATTGCTGAGGCTGCCCTGCAACGCCAGGCCGATAGCCACGCCGATCGAGCCGATCAGAGCGATGATGCTGGCTGAGGGCACACCGACGATGCTGGCTGCAGTCAGGATCAGCACCACCTTGAGCGTAATGGAGATAGCGCTGCGGAAAAAAGTAAAAGCGCTTTTATCCATTTTTTTGGACAGCTTACTGCGGGAAAGCAGCTTAAGGATCCATTTGATGAGTATCCAGCCGATGACCAGCACCAATATTGCCACCGCTAAGCTGACCAGAAACTCACCAAAAGAGCTGGAAAAAAACTCCTTGATCGACTGCCAAAACTGTTCCATCAGTATCCCCTTTCTGCTCCTGATAGCAGGCTAGGCTGCTTGTTCTTGCTGCCCAGTCCGGCCCAAGCAGCAGGCTGTTTTTATCAGCTATCTGCTATGCCTATCTTCACTACTGCTACCATCATGCGGTTATTGTATCGCTATGCTCTTTGAGTCTAGCTGTTTTATGCCATGACTTCATGGCAATCTCCCCAGACTGAGGCATCTTTATCCTCAATCTATCAAGCTATTTTGTATCACAATATCTTTGAGCTAGGATATCTTTGTATCAGAACATCTTTATCCTAAGCTAACCTTATGCTAGAGATGCTTATGAAGCGGTCTGTTGTGACTCTAGGCCATCTTCTTGCGGATGAATTGCTCGATCAGCTGATAGGAGTGGTCCTCATAATCAGTATCCTCCGCACTGAGCTGGCGTCCGGGAGCAAGACCATGATCGGCCGCGAGGGCAGTGAGGAGCCGCTCCGTATAACGGGGATTTTTGACCAGCAGCGGGCCTAAGGTATTGGTAAAAATAATCCGCCCGGCCTGGCAGCCCTCATCATCGGCGCCATCATTGCCATAGCCATAGATCAGCTTGCCTAAGGGCTGCGCGCCCTCCAGCAGCTCGGTATCGATGACCTGGATCTGATTGCCCATCAGTTTCAGCTGCGGATCATCGCACAGAGAGAACCAGATATCATCACCATAAACTTTGGCGCGTTCCTGACAGCGCATCGGCAGCAGGGACAGCCCGGCGAAGCTGGTGCCATCAAGCCGCTCAGTCTCCTTGGCCAATACGGCACCGGCAGTGCCGATAGCCAGGATATATCCGCCGCGCGCTACATATTCATCCAGCGCAGCCTGCTCCTGGCGCAGGGCGTCGATCACATGGGGCATATTTTTGACCTCGCCAGAGGTCAGCACCAGCAGATCCGCCTCATCCAAAGGCAGCGGATCAGTGAGCTTGTCCACCCGGCGTACCTCCACTGGCAGCTCCATCAGCTTGCCAATACGTTCCAGGGCCATCAGATTGCCCCGGTCGCCATGCAGATTCAAGATATCCGGATAAAGCCAGAGAACAGTTATTTTATCAGCCATAGCAGCGCTCCTTCTTTCCCCACAGGTTTAAACAGCTGTGCTGGGTGTACTATCTTTTTCACCCTCGTGTTCGATGAGGTATTTTTCCAGTGACTTATACTTATAAAGCCAGGTAATGAGGTAGATATTCGGGCAAGAGTATTTGGCTAGCTCCGCCACAATAGTCGCATCGTCATTAGTTGGCAGCACAGTGATCTGCTCCTTGGGTACGCCGGCGTAAACCAAGCGGTTGGCGGCGTCATAAGCCACGGTGCCGGAAAAACAGATATAATGCTCAACATGAGAAGCGATCAGCTGGTCAAAATCGCAGTCAAAAGCATAGAAAGTATTGGTATAATGCGGGTGGAAATCAACCAGCTCATCGAGGCCGAGCAGGAAGATTTTGGGACTCTTATCCTGAGAGATATAGTCCAGTGCGCTCTGCAGAGTCTCGGGGTTTTCCTGCTTCATGCGGATATACTGGATAGTTTTGCCGCCAGTATGCAGCGTCTCCAGACGTCCGCCGATATTGACGAAGCGAGCCAGCGCCGCAGCAATGGTTTCCTTGGCGATGCCGATCTCCCGGGCCATAGCAATGGCGGCAATATAGCAATAAAGAAAATACGGCGCTTCATAGGGCAGCGGATAGGTTTGGCCTTCCGCGGCAAAGGTGTGATCGGCAAAGTTGATGCTATGAGCAAAGTAGGCCGGCGCCGGCGAGCTCTTCAGACCGCAGCCGGTGCAGGTGAACGCGCCGATATTATCGACATTATAACGGTAAAAGCGGATCGGCTCGCCGCAGACCGGGCAGGGCATGGTGGTGGTAAAGAAGCCCTGTTTGACGAAGCTCTTGGCATGCTCGTCCACCCCATAGAAAACGCTGTGTTTGACCAGACGGGACAAGGAGGCGGCATTGGGCTCCTCATTATTGAGGAAGAGCACCGTATCCTCAGTGATAGCCGAGGCGATCTTGCGGTAGATGATATCCGGCTCGCCATTGCGCTGCACCTGGTCTTTTTGTATATTGGTCACGCACAGCCAGGCTGGCGGCAGCGAGCGGCTGATCACCGGCAAAAAGCGCTCATCGGTCTCCATCACGATATATCTGCATTTGAGCTTGCCTTTCAAGGTGGAATGGGCCATCAGGGTAGCGGCCACGCCGCCCTCCAGATTAGCGCCTTCTAGATTAACTGCAGCCGGAATACCGGCTTCCTTGAGGATAGCAGCCAGCAAATTGGTGGTAGTGGATTTGCCATTGGTGCCGGTGATGAAGATCACCTTGCCGGCATCGAGCCCTTCAAAATGGCCATTGAAGCCATGATCGATCTTGAGGGCGATTTGTCCCGGCAGATTGGTGCCGCGGCCGGGAGCCACGATGTTGATGGCCCAGCGGCACAGACGCGCCAGCCACAGGGCGAGCAGAAATTTGATCCTGGTCATTGTTCACGCTCCTTAATTAGTCATTATTATTATAAGCCAAAAAGGCGATATTTACAACGAGCATTTGCGACAAATGCCGCACCGCCGCCAGGAAAAGGGCTCGGATAATCAAACCCCGCCTATTTTTTTAACAGGCGGGGTTGTTTTCGCGGGCTGAATCATGTTTTTGCGCACGCTATTCTTTTTTGCTGATGATTTTTTATTTAAGCTTAGCTTTTTGGCGTAGCTAGGCAGCGGAGCTGCTGCCCTGGCCAACCAAGGATAAAAAGAGCTGGTGAATACGGGTATCGCTGCATAATTCCGGATGGAAGGACAGGCCCAGCTGATTGTGATAGCGTACGGCGACGATATTTCCCTCTACCCGGGCCATGATCTCCACTCCCTCGCGCACGCTCTCGATATAAGGAGCGCGGATGAATTTCATCGGCACGACACCCTGTCCCTGGAAGCTCTCCTCGGCATAGAAACTGCCCAGCTGACGGCCATAGGCATTGCGCCGCACCGTCACTGGCAAGGTGCCGAAATAGACGTTCGGGTCATTGCTGAGCTGCTCGGCCAGCAGGATCAGCCCGGCGCAGGTACCCAATACCGGCAGGCCGGCGCGGATCTGCTGATGCAGCTCATCAAACATATCCAGCTCTCGCAGGAGCTTGCCCTGGACCGTGCTCTCGCCGCCCGGCAGCACTAAACCGTCGAAGGAACGCAGCAGATCGGCGCGTTGGCGCAGCTCAAAACATTCTACACCCAGGGAGCTCAGCATCTGCTCATGCTCAATAAAAGCGCCCTGGACTGCTGATACTGCAATACGCATCTCTATCTGCCCCTTTCAGCCATCAGCAGCTCGATCTCCTGCTCATTGATGCCGACCATCGCCTCGCCCAGATCTTCGGAAAGGGCTGCCAGCATCTCTTTATCCTCAAAATTGGTTACAGCTTTGACGATAGCGGCGGCGCGCTTCTCCGGATTGCCTGATTTGAAGATGCCGGAGCCGACAAAGACACCTTCCGCGCCCAGCTGCATCATCAGCGCCGCGTCAGCAGGGGTAGCGACACCGCCAGCAGCGAAATTGACCACCGGCAGACGGCCATGCTGATGTACGTACAGAACCAAATCATAAGGGACCTGCAATTCTTTGGCTTCGTTGAAGAGCTCGTCCTCACGCATGGAGACTATCTTGGCAATCTCGGCATTCATCAAGCGCATATGGCGGACAGCCTGGACGATATCGCCGGTGCCGGGCTCGCCCTTGGTACGGATCATCGATGCGCCCTCATTGATGCGGCGCAGAGCCTCGCCCAGATCGCGCGAACCACAGACAAAAGGCACCTTAAATTTGGTCTTATCAATATGATAGATATCATCAGCCGGGGAGAGGACTTCGCTCTCATCGATGTAGTCGATCTCGATCGCCTCGAGAATCTGCGCTTCGACAAAATGACCGATACGGCATTTAGCCATTACCGGAATGGAGACAGCGTTCTGAATGCCTTTGATCATCTTGGGATCGCTCATACGGGAGACGCCGCCGGCAGCACGGATATCCGCCGGGATCCGCTCCAGGGCCATGACAGCGCAGGCGCCGGCTGCTTCGGCGATTTTAGCCTGCTCCGGAGTAGTGACGTCCATGATGACGCCGCCTTTGAGCATCTGCGCTAATTCCTTATTCAACTCATATCTGCTTTGTTCCATGATTTTTCCATCCTTTCTTCTGCTGCATTATAGCCTGTTTTACTTTCTTTTCTGCTTTTTCTTCATCCAGCTCCGGCAGCCTAACCCTTTATGCCCTGCCGGAAGAGGCTTGTAGTCGGGGCAGAGCCCGGCTCTTTGGCCTAAAAAAGACTTTACAACAGCGATGGGTTCTATTATAATCAGATCTGACCATATTAAAATATCCAAATCAAAAATAATCAGAATGGTCAGATTGGCGGTTAAAACGG
This sequence comes from uncultured Clostridia bacterium, assembly GCA_944393575.1. Classification (GTDB taxonomy): domain Bacteria; phylum Bacillota; class Dehalobacteriia; order UBA4068; family UBA4068; genus HGM13862. The sequence goes on along the minus strand of CALYAP010000029.1, from coordinate 43,411 downwards.
GAATGTTGACTTATTCTTTTGCTGATTTAGGGTCAGATTCGCTTTACGGACATCTCTATAAATGTATCCGCAACGATATTCTCAAAGGCGTTTTGGCACCAGGAACCCGCCTGCCCTCCAAGCGCGCTTTTGCCAAGAATCTGGGCATCAGCACCATCACGGTGGAAAACGCTTACCAGCAGCTGATGGCGGAAGGGTATCTTTATTCTGTGCCGAAAAAGGGTTATTTTGTCGCTGATATCACCAATGAGGTCAAGGCCGCAGCAGCCGGAACGCCGGAAGAAGTCGTCATCTCTCCGGAGCAGGCGGATTATTTCGCCGACTTTGTCAGCAACAGCACTAACCAGGCTAATTTCCCTTTTTCGATCTGGGCGCGACTGATGCGCGAGACCATCTCCGGCAAGAGCGAGGAGCTGCTGACCAATCCGCCGCCTGGCGGTATCCGCGAGCTGCGGGAAGCCATCGCTGATTATCTTTTCCAGTTCCGCGGTATGAGCGTCTCACCAGAGCAAATCATCATCGGCGCTGGGACGGAATACCTCTATGGCCTACTGATCCAGCTGCTGGGGCGCGACAAGATCTTCGCCGTGGAGGATCCGGGCTACCGCAAGATCGCCCAGATCTATGCCAGCAACTGCGTTAAATGCTGTTATCTGCCGCTCGACAGCTCCGGCGTTGATGTGGCGGCGCTGGAAGCCAGCGGAGCACAAATCCTCCACACTTCGCCTTCGCATCATTTCCCCACCGGCATCATCACGCCGATCAGCCGCCGCTATGAGCTGCTGGGCTGGGCCGCGCGCGATGACTCGCGCTATATTATCGAAGACGACTATGACTGTGAATTCCGCCTGCTGGGCAAGCCGATCCCTGCGCTGCAAAGCATCGACCAGACCGAAAAGGTGATCTATATGAACACCTTCACCAAAAGCCTGGCCTCTACCATCCGCATCAGCTATATGGTACTGCCGCCGCGTCTACTGGCCAGCTACTATCAGCAGCTGGGCTTTTATTCCTGCACGGTTTCTAATTTTGAACAATATACCCTGGCCGCTTTTATCAGCCAGGGCTACTTTGAAAAGCATGTCAACCGGATGCGCACCTTTTATCACCGCCAGCGCGACCTGCTGCTGGATGCGATCAAAAAAAGCCCGTTATCCTCTATGGTTGAGATCACCGAGGAGGATGCGGGGCTGCATTTCCTGATGAAGCTAGCGACAACATTATCGGATGAGGAGCTCATCCGCCGTGCCCAGCGGGAAGGGGTTAGAATCTCCTGCCTTTCCCAATACTATCATCAACAGCGGGAGGGGGCAGAACATATCCTGATCATCAATTACTCGGGTATCGAAAGCGACAGGATAGCCGAGGCCATAGCCAGGCTGAGCCGTTGCCTGCGCTGACCGTTGCTAAACCGCCTTTTGGGCAGCGGGCAGCCAGAGGACAAAGGAAGATCCCTGTCCTACTTCACTGAAAACAGTCAGGGTACCGTGGCAGTCTTTGGCGATCTGAGCGCAAATGGGCAAGCCCATGCCAGAGCCATCCTTTTTGGTGGTATAGAAGCGGTCAAAAATCCTTTCCAAGGTCTGCGCGTCCATGCCTGGGCCGTTATCCTGCACCATCAGGACGAGCCCCTCATCCGCGTTTTTGAGCGAGACCTTGATTCGACCGTCTTCCCGGTATCCGCGCAGCACCTGCGCGGCATTGGCCACCAGATTGATCAATAAGCGGCGCAGCTGGTTTTCATCAGCGAAAACATAGACGAGCTCTTTCGGGATCTCCAACACCAGATCGATCCCCTGCGCAATGGTCAACGCCCGGAACAAGACAGCGGTGCCATTGCATAACTCGCCCATATCCAAAGGTCCTGGCTGCTCCTCCGTGGCAGAGATCAGGGCCATAGACTGTTGGCAAAGACTACCCATCCTCTTGATTTCCTGATACAAGACAGGAAAGGGCAGATCCTGCGTATCCACTCCTGCCTTTTGCAGCCTCCTTTCTATCAATTGCATGTACGCCATGATATTGGATAGAGGTGCCTTCAGTTCATGGATGATCTCAGCGGCGTTTTCCCCGATGACCCGCAGCGCTTCCTCTTGTTCGGCGCGGCGGCCAGCTGTAATTGACTCTTGCTGTTTTGTTTTCATACTGTGGTGTTCGCTCTTATGGAAAGATTTTCCTGGCTGATTTAGCAGGTTATTTGCGTCAAATTCTCTACTTTTCCGACATAAAGTGCTAAACGTCTAGGTTAGTCAAGAAATAATCTTGACAAATCGCTAAAGATAAGCTACACTAGCTGTATTAGTCATAATAGTACACTAAGCGGCATTGATAAAAAATAGGCGAGAAGCAGGATCTTTAGCTGCTAAAGCTAATTTTTATCTTATTGGCCATTTTTTCATTTATTAAAATTTTATTATCCTAAATAAATTTCTTATTGTAAGATAACTTTATTCGTCATTATTAAAGCACTTTTCTTTAGCAAAACATTATTATAAAACTTGTGGGATCATTACCTTTGGGTTCAAAGCCGGTTTGGGCAGCATTCTCCAGGCAACTGCGCCGGTGCTGAACCAAGACCACTGCCATCAGTCTTGTAGATAGCTGCATCACAGCAGCGCAGGTAAACGGGCAGTGGCCGGGCAGGAGAGAAGAGTTTATGTTTACTATCGATTACAAATCGAGAGTGCCGATCTACCGTCAGTTGGTAGACCGTGTGGAATATCTGGCAGCGCGCGGACTGCTTTCTCCCGGCAGCCAGCTTCCTTCAGTGCGGGCGCTGGCAGTGGAGCTCTCCATCAATCCCAATACCATCGCCAAGGCCTACAGTGAGCTGGAGGCTAAGGGCGTTATCTATTCTGTGCCTGGTAGAGGCAGCTTTGTTTCTGATAATACCGATACCCTGCGGCAGGAAACGCTCAAGCGGCTGGCAGATAAGCTGCGGGCGCTAGCGGAGGAGATCCGTTCGCTGGGAATGAGCAAAGGCGATTTTATCGGTATCTGTGAGCAGGCCTGGCAAGAGGCTAAGGCTAAGGAGCGTGATCAAAAAGATGATTGAGAGCAAAGGGCTCACTAAATATTTCGGCGATATCTGCGCCGTGGACCATGTTGATGCAACGATCAAGCAGGGCAGCGCCTTTGGCCTGCTGGGCACTAATGGCGCGGGGAAAAGCACTTTTCTACGCATGATGTGTGGTATTCTGCGCCCTAATGAGGGAACTATCCTGGTCGATGGGGCAGAGGTCTATGAAAATCCCCCCATTAAACAGGAAATTTTCTATATCGCTGATGAGCAATACTTCTTCCCCAACACCACACCGAGGGAACAAGGTTCTTTTTATGCAGCCTATTATCCCCGCTTCGACAAAAAAATCTTTAACCAGCTGCTGCACACCTTTGAACTAGGCTGTGAACGCAAGGTCAATACCTTTTCCAAGGGCATGAAAAAACAGTTGTCAGTCTTCCTGGCGCTGGCTGCCAATACTACCTATATCATCTGCGATGAGACCTTCGACGGGCTCGATCCGGTGATCCGTCAGGCGGTCAAAAGCCTGATGGCCGACGCCATGGCTAGCCGCGGAATGACGCCGATCATCGCCTCGCATAATCTGCGTGAACTGGAGGATATCTGCGACCATGTCGGTCTGCTACATAAGGGCGGGTTGCTGCTCTCCAAAGAGCTGGAGGAGATGAAGCTCAGCGTGCATAAGCTGCAGGTCGTTTTTGACCATAATAAAAGTGAAGATGATTTCCCTGCGCTGGATATCATCAGCAATAAATTCAGCGGACGGCTGCAAACGATGGTTATCCGCGGCGATGAGGAGCAGATTCTCCAGCAGATCCAGGCCGCCAACCCGATCTTCATCGAGATGCTGCCGCTCTCGCTGGAAGAAGTGTTTATCACCGAAACGGAGGTGGTAGGGTATGAATTCCCCCATCTTGGCCTATAATATCCGCTTCAACCTGCGTAAGAAACTGTGGTTCTCGGCCATCGTCCTGCTGGCCTTCCTCTTTGCCATGCCGATCAATGCCGGAATGACCTTCCAGTCTTTCTTCGCTACCTGGCGCAGCGAACCAGTAGCGGCGCAAAAGATCAGCCAGGAAATAGCCAAGCTTTTCTCCGCTGGTGATAATTTCAATACTATCCTGATTTTCTGCATCGCTGCATTTGCTGCGGGGCTGATCTTCTTCACCTGGATGCATAGCCGCCACAAAGTCGATCTCTATCATAGCCTGCCCTGCTCCAGAGCACGTCTATTGATGGGTAATTACCTGGCCGGAGCCATCTCGGTGCTGGCGCCCTATCTGATCAACCTGATTTTCACGCTCATCGTAGTAGCTGCGATGGGTCTCTTCCCAGTGCTCAATATCCCGACGATGCTGGCCGGAGTTGGGCTCAATATCTTGCTCTTTTTACTCATCTACACCATCACTGTCATTGCAGTGATCCTCAGCGGCAACGGCGTGGTCAGCGGCATTTTGGCCATCGTCTTTCTCAGCTTTGGCCCAGCAGTAATCAACTCTTACCGTTGGCTGCGTGCAGAAATGCAACCCACCTGGTTCAGCACTACTGACTGGGTGGCCCTAACCAGCCATAGCTCGCCGGTAGCCCGCTATACCACGCTCTTTTTTAACGGAGATCGATACGCGATCGGCTGGCTGGAAGCAGTGATCATGCTTCTGCTGACTGCGCTGCTCATCTGGCTGGCAATACGTCTCTACCAGGCCCGGCCCTCTGAGGCCGCCGGCAAAGCGCTGGCCTTTCCCAAAAGCCGCGCCTTTATCAAATATCCGCTGGTAGTACTGAGCTCAGCTATGGCAGGGATGTTCCTGCACAGCATGGGCGATATCCAAAACAATTCCTGGCTATGGTTCTTCATCGGCGCTTTTCTTGGCGGCGTTATCGCCAGCCAGCTGATGGAGATCGTCTATCACGCTGATTTCCGCGCTGTCACGAAAAGACTGGCTCCGCTGGGCATTACTATGGTGCTGTTCATGGGCATCTGCGCTCTCTTTGTCACCGATGTTGGCGGCTACAATACTTATCTGCCCAAAAGTGAAGAGGTGGCTAAAGTGGAGCTGCTGCTGGATGGCTTCAATAGCTACACCAGTACCAACTATGTTTCTGCCGGCTATTATGAATATTCCAGCGCTGGCTATCTGGAAGAAAATCCCGGTGAATATGCGGATCTCAGCAAATCGGTCACCATTGACAGCCGCATCAGGCTGGGGCAAATTGAAAGTCCCAGCGGCATCGCGGCAGCGATCTCGATCGCGGAAAAATGTATCAATAATAATAGCAATACGGCCGATAACAGCTATTACTGGGAAAATAACTATTATGCCTATCCGCAGACCACCTCTGTTTTTATCCGCTATCTGCTCAAGGACGGCAGTGTGGTGACCCGCCAATATTTCCCCCAGGAGATCCTGGCCAGCGATATTGCCGATGAGATGGAAGTCATCTATAATGATCCCGTCTACCGGCAAAATGTCTACCAGCTGTTCTCCTTTGCTCCGGAGCAGATTCGTTTTGCCGGCGCTATAGCCTTTGAAGCGGAACATATTCAGCAGTATGATAATTCTCTCACTAACGACAACCTGGATAAGGACTGCAATGAGCTGCTGCAGGTCTACCGTCAGGAGCTGCAAGCGCTCAACGGCACTGCCATGCGTGAAGAGCTGCCGATCGGCTCTATCACCTTCCAGGTCTATAATGCTGATCCGGGGCAGATCAGCAAACACACGCACCGGGATAGTTATATCTCCCTCACTTACCCTATTTATGCCAGCTTCACCCAGACTATCGAACTGCTGACAGATTTTGACATCGAGCCGCAATACTGGCAACCGGATCTTGATTCTATCACCGAAATTAAGGTCAGCGAGCACCGTGAACAAGGCTTTAATCAAAATAATAACCAATCGCCAAATTCTGGCCCAGCGGTGAATAACTCACCCTATCTGGAGAATAGGCCGGCGGAAATAACCATCGAGAACGGCTTTGTCTCCTTCAATAACCAGTTGATCAAAACTGAGGATACAGTTACCTATTACTATCCGGAGGGCAAGGACCGCGAGACCATCTATCGCGGTGCTGAGGATATTGCAGAGCTGATCCAGAACAGCTACTCAGAATATGCGTTCCTCTATAATTCCTTTATCCCCCAAGAAACCAATTCTTTCTTGAATGTCTGCTATATCAACAGCTATGGCGGAGAGAGCGTCACTGTCCGCTATTTTTGCAAATAACAAAATTATCCACTAATGAAAATTTGTTGTGGATACTACCCTGTGGATAATGTGGATAACTCTGTGGATAATGCTTTTGAGGTGGCATTATTCGACAAAAAGCGTGTTAAAAAAAGAACTTGACAAATAGCGACTTTTACTATCTCAGTTAAAAATAATACTTTTTTAGCTACCGAAGCAGCCGGCCAAAAGCCTCAAAAACAAAAAAGACCAGCTTGGAACGGCTGCTCTTTTGAGGTATAAAAAAGCTCTGGGCAGGTATCAGTCAAGGATAGATAATTCAGGAGAGGTATTAAAGCAGAAGTGAGCAGTATCAAGCTTTTTTTCAGCCAACATATCACAGCTTTCGCCATCTATCTGCTGCTGATCAATCTGCTGACGCTGATCATTTTTGCTGTGGATAAACAGCGTGCCCGCCGCCACGCCTGGCGCATTCCCGAGAGCACCTTGCTGCTGCTGGCAGTGCTGGGAGGCTCGCTCGGCGCCTGGGCTGCCATCTGGATATGCCATCACAAGACGCGCCGCCGCAAATTCACCCTCGGGGTACCGCTGATCTTCTGCTTACAGCTAGCACTGGCGCTATGGATAGCGCTGGGCTAGAAAAAGCGTGCTTCTCGAAAAAGCTTGAACAGCACCGGGATAGATGCGAGTTGTTTTTTGCTTGTCAACCAGATTTTAAAGCCAGCACTTCATCTCTATGAAAAAGATGGCTTTATTTCTATCCCCTTTATTTCCATACCAATGGGGAAATAACGAGTTCCCATGCGGAGATGTTCCATGCCGCTTCCTAGTATCTAAACAGCAGATCGGATCAAATAACGATCTTCAAAAGCAATACTCTACCGGGAAAACAAGGGGAATTTCTGCCATCACAGTGGGAATTTGTCCAGAGGGGAAAGACTAATGCTGCATTTTAAAACCTATCACTCTTTGCCAGAGGACGCTGCGCTGATCCGCCAAAAAGTATTTATGGAGGAGCAGGGGTTTGTCGATGAATTTGACGCGATAGATCCACAGGCCGATCATATCGTTCTCTATGATGAGCAGCAGCCAATCGCCACCTGCCGCTATTTTTGGGACGACGAACAACAAGGCTATGTGGTAGGGCGGATCGCGGTAGTAAAAGAGTTTCGCGGACAAGCGCTGGGCGCGGCCATTTTGCGGGAAGCAGAGCAACAGATCCGCCAGCAGGGAGGCAGCAGGCTGCTCCTGGCAGCGCAGGTGCGGGCAAAGGGCTTTTATGAAAAGCAAGGCTACGCAGCCAAGGGAGAAGAATTCTTGGAAGAATACTGCCCGCATATTTGGATGCACAAAGAACTAGAGCAATAAACCATTCTCATAAAAAACTTCGCATAAAAAACCCCCAGAGGAATGGCCAGCAGCCAGCCCGCTTGGGGGGTCGGCGCCGCTGTCTCATCAGACAGCGGCTTTGATGACGGCAACAGCAGCATTATCGTGAAAGCTCTTGCCGTTTTATTTTTGAGTTGGTTTTCAGCGAGTGTTTTCCAAGGGGAACTGGCGGATAGCATAGCGAGTCTTGCCGGAAGGGCTGGGAGGGATCGCATCCACCAGCTGATAGGTGATCTTGGCTCCCGGCAGCAGAGCCTGATAATCAGCCTTGACCCCGTCCAATCCCGGCGGTTCCAGTCCGTCCCTGGTCACCAGCAGCACCTTGGCCTCTGTCGGCGAGAGCTGGATGATCTGAAAAGCATCCACCTCCGGCAGACGCTTGATGCAGTTAGCAAAGGCCACGCCGTGAACAAACTGTCCGTCAGCAGTGACAAAGATATCATCTTCTCGCCCACAAACCTCCGCCAGCAGCGGCAGAGTCCGGCCGCAGGAACACAGCTGATCACTCATGATTACTTCATCGCCCAGCTGATAGCGCAGACGCGGCTGAACGAAATTATTGAGATCTGTCACCAACAGCAAGCCCCGCTCGCCAGCTGGTAGCAGCTCGCCGGTCAGCAGGTCGATCACCTCTGCCACCAGGTTCTCGGCTGAGAGATGCATGCCGCCCTCCGGACACTGGTAGGCGATAATGCCGCCATCGCGGGCGCCGTATTCATTGACCACCGGCGCCTGGAAGACTTCTTCCATCAGCTCCCGCTGCCAGGGCTGAAGCGTTTCCGAAGTAGAAACGACTGCCTTCAGCCGGTGCTTGAGCTGGAGTCCCTGCTCCTTCATCAGCCGGGCAAAGAGGGCGATCGCCCCGGCATAGCCATAGATATATTCAGGACGATAGCTATTGAACAGGCGCACATGCTCAGGCATGGCTGCCGGATCCAGAGCATAAGCCGGGATGATCCGCCGGTTTTTCAGGTAGCGCTCCGTGAGGCGGTAACGCCGCTCCGCCATCTTATCCAGTTCAAAAGGATTACCCCAGATCAACAGGCTGCGGCTGCCGGGAGTGATGCCATACCAGCTCAGCCCACGCCAACGGGCGGCTTCATAATACTCTACAGTATGACGGTTCATATAAAACTGTACCGGGTGGCCGCTGCTGCCGCCGGAATTATTGGCGATCAGCGTCGAACGGTCAGCATCATCAGCGATGAAGCTCTCTGGATCCATGCGAAAGGCGTCTTTGGTAAGCACTGGGAAATTGGTTAAGGCAGTGAAAGGATCGGTCACGATCTGCGGCACCAGCTCCTTATACTGCCGGTAGGCTGGAACATGCTCCACGCAATGAAGGAGGAGCCGCCGCAGCCGCTCCTCGCGCAGTGATTTCAAATCATGCAGGGACAAACGCTCCGAGGCCAATAAGACCTTGGTGTTAGCGCGGACATGATTGCCCCGTTTAGCCTCCATCAAAGGGTAGAGGATCTTTTCGATGCCAAACTTGATGATATCCATAAGCTTCCTTTACTTTTTGCTTTGCTATTAAATCTTTTGCTGATAAACTAAAATTCTCTAAATTTTTGAGCCGATCAAAGCCTACTTGGCAGTTACTGCTTTATTTAACGCTTTCCCGGACCAGTGTCATGCTCATACAACGCGGGCCGCCACGGCCGCGAACCAGCTCGCTGCCTTCGATCTCGATGGTTTCGATGCCAGCCTGACGCAAGCAACGGTTGGTAGCTTCATTACGGTTATAGACGATGACCCGTCCCGGAGCTACACAGAGGGTGTTGGCGCCGTCATTCCACTGTTCGCGGGCAGCGGTACGGCTATCGCCGCCGCCGGAGAGGATCATCCGCACGCTGCCGATACCCAGGGCTTTGGAGAGGGCGGAGCGCAGATCATCATGGCGCTTATAGACCAGCTGGCCATTTTCCGAAGGATGGCGTTTCATCTCCACCACGGTGACGTCTTCGATCACCCGCGGATAGATAACAAAAGCATCATGATGAACCATGGTCATCACCGTATCCAAGTGCATGAAAGCCCGCTCTGGTGGCAGATAAACTGCTAGTACGCTCTCAAAGGTAGAATGCATATTGAGAATCTGGCGGGCAAGATATTCGGCAGTATGGAAATTGGTCCGCTGCGAACAGCCGATGGCAACCACCTTATCAGAAAGAACCAGGATATCACCGCCTTCTACCGGCATATTATAATGCTCGGTATTATAAAGCAACACTGTCCCGGTAAAGCAGGAATGGTGATTGAGAATCAGGTTCATCAGCACACCCTCGCGGTGGCGGGCCGGCGTGGACATATAGCTGGGGATCATCGAAGTGCCCACTGCAGCTGCCGGGTCGCGGGCAAAATACATATTCGGCAGTGGGTTCAGCAAATGGGTCTTATCCATCGGCAGATAATCCGCCAGGCTCTCCCGCTTGCCTTGGATATCGCGGGGATAAACGCCGCAGATAGCAAAGGCGGCCTTGACCTCCGGGCGGCTGGTCATAAACAACTCGCGAAAACGCCTGCTTTCCTGCCGGTCGCGACGGATCTCGGTATTAAGCAGATGGTCGACAAATTTTTCCGCTACTGCTGGGATAGCAAAAATATCGCGCAGAAAGTCCTCAATATAGACTACCTGAGCGCCTTCCTGCCGCAATACCTCAGCAAAAGCGTCATGCTCCTCCCGCATCCGCGAGATCCAGGGGATCTCATCAAAAAGCATCTCGTGCATCTGAGACGGGGTAAAATGTTCTAGCTCCTTCCCGGGACGGTGGAGCATTACCCTTTTCAGCTTGCCGATCTCGCTCCGTACACATACATAGCTGCTCAATCCGGCACCTCCTCCAGGTAACGGCTGTCTGCCTCTTTATTAAACTCTTCACTTTTTCTATTCAAAACCCGGCTGACGGGTCTGCTGTTCTACTGTAGTATGATAACATTATATATTTATAGCTGCTTTAATGCAAGTCTCTTTTTGTCCCTTCTTGGCGCTATGGATAAATAAAAACCCGCTTCCTGTCGCAAGAAAGCGGGTTTTGCTGCTAATAACTGCTTTTTTAGCGCTCTGGCTACTGTTAGCGCCAAAGAGCGCTTTTTGGCTAAAGATGCTTACAGCGCCTCAAAAATTTCTTCCCCACGGTCACGGAGCCATAGCCACATGATCAGCGCTGCGCAGATGAAGAGCGCTAGAGCGATCAGATAAATCGCGGTCCAGCTAACTATTCCCTGGAGAAAAACAAAATAGGGGATAAAGACGATTGCTGCCGGCAACATGCCGCAGAGCATACCCAAAACAGCCGCCGTGCTTTGTTTGACTACCTTGTCTTCACCATCCCAATCCATCTTGGGGTTTTTGAGATTGATCACCAGACCCATCACCCCAGTCAGCAGGCAATAGGCGCTGGGCAGCAGGATCACAGGACAGGCCTGGCCAGCAGGCAGACCCAATACCAGCACCAATACTATTGAGCAGATGAGGGTCACCGGCAGGGTCACCACCAGGTGAGTGGTAAGCTTGGCCAGGAAGATATCGCGAGTTCTAACCGGCGCTACCTTGAGAATCCACAAATTTTTCCCCTCCAGAGAAATGGAGCAGGCGCTGACATAGCAGGTAGCGATGCAGAAACAAGCAAAAAGAATAATGATAACCGGCACCAGATTGCCTAAGAAAGGCAAGATCTCTGCCAGAAAACTGTTTTTGCCGATAATGATGACGACGGTCAAGATCAACAGCATCACCATGCCAAAGCCGGTATTGATAAAATAGGCCGAGGAGCCGAAATAACGGCTGATCTCCTTTTTCAGCAGAGCCTGATAAGGGGTTCTGCTCCGGTAATCAATAGTAGTTTTGGTCGAATGCCAGGTACGGTGAGAGCGGCCGAAGATACTAGCATAGAGCCAAACGCCGATAATAAAAGGCAGTACCGTGACACAGGCAAAGAGCAGCAGCTGCACGATGGAGCCAGTGAGCATAAACTCCGTTCCCCAGGCGATCGGCGCAAAGGAATAATACTGCTCTTCCAGCTCGGAAATATCCGCCATAGTAGCAGCACCGCTATTGATAGTGAAAACAAAGACCAGGTACAGCACTAAAAAGATCATGGTCAGCGCTGTAGTTACATTCTGCGGATTTTTGATCTTGCTGCCGGCCTTGAAAAACAGCCAGTTAAGAATATAGGAAAGGCCGACCGAAAGCAGCGGGATCATCAATACCAAGAGAATGCCGCGTAGCAAGAGGCCGATGCCGCTATCCATGATAACAGTATAGACGACTAGGGCCGGCAGGAAAAAGACCACCATGGGCCACAGCTCAAAAAGATATTTGGAACAGCTCTTGGCCACGATCACTGTTTGGCGTGTTACCGGCAGTGATAACAAAAGCTCAGCATCAGCGGTATTGCTACCCATAGAACCGCGCATAATCGCCATCAACAAGCTGACCACTAAAGCCAACATCAAACTATAAGCCAAGGCAATATGGGCCATACCGAAAGGCTGGTATGAATAGATTTGCCCAGCAGCTGAACTGCCCATGACAAAAATGAGAAAAGCGCCAAGCACAACGATTAAGGCCAGTGAGCCGATGGTGCGGCCGCCTTTCTTTTTCTTATATTTGATTTCGCCCCATGCCAGGAGCAGATAATTTTTGATCAATATGCCTAGTTTATTCATGTTCTGTTAACTCCAAAAAGACTTCTTCCAGCGAGCTATCGCCCTTGACCTCATCCATGGTGCCGCTGGCGATCAGTTTGCCGCCTTTGATCACCGCTACTTTATCGCAGAGTTTTTCCGCTACTTCCAAGACATGGGTGGAGAAGAAAATCGCCCCACCATTTTCGCAGAATTCGCGCATCAACTGCTTGAAGCTAAAAGCAGCTTTGGGGTCCAAACCAACAAAAGGCTCATCCATCACCATCAGCTTAGGATTATGGATAAAAGCGGAGATGATCTGCAATTTTTGCTTCATACCATGAGAATAAGAATTGATCGGATCATTGAGTGCTTTTCTGATTTCCAGCAGCTCAGCATATTTTTCGATCCGCTCCCGCCGGTCAACAGCATTGACGTCAAAAATATCGGCGATAAAATTGAGATACTGCGCGCCGGTCTGCATATCATAGAGTTTTGGTTCATCAGGAATATAGGCGAGGCGTTTTTTAACCTCTAGCGGATATTCATTGATATCCAGATCATCGATTTTGATCGTTCCCTCTTCAAAGGGGAGAATCCCTACTACCGCTTTGAGAGTAGTGGTTTTACCGGCGCCATTATGACCGATAAAAGCAAAAATATCTCCAGAGCAAACCTCTAAGGAGAGATCATCGACAGCCTTATGGCGGCTATCATATGATTTTGAAAAATGGCTGATCTTGAGCATTGTTTTCTCCTTTATTTTATTTAACTAGCAGGATAAATCTTGTTAACTCAGCCGCAGCTGATAGTAACTAAAGTGATAGATTATCAAGCGTTATCAACAAAGAGCCAAGTTTATCCTTTATTCTTTTTTCTATAGATTTAATCTTTTTCCTGTATTGATAAATAATCTTAATAAACTTTTAATAATTCTGTGCCTTTATTTTAACATCAGTGGCATCGATAAACTACTGCTTCGTCTTTTTCAGACCAAAGATGCTTTTCTTTCCCTTTAATAAACAGTACTAAAAAAGCTTATCCACACATAAGTTAAAGAGAAATAGCCAGGGGTTGGCAGCTACTTTTTTCCCGCTGCCTCTTTTCTTTTAGGAGAAAATCGTTTATACTGGTATTATCAAAGAAATACACAGGGCACCCCTCTTTTTTTGGGGAAAAGTTGGGGAATAGCGTTGGAAAAAGCCTCTTTTTCGGTGGAAAGGCTTGTTGATAAACTGGATACAAAAAATGGCAGAAAGTTAATAACTTTTGCCCTTTTGTTAAGCACTGTTAATTTGTGGATATCTCTGTTTATCTCTTCCACAAGCATTTTTTTGGCAAACAACCACTAAAACTTTTGCTAAGCGATCTTTATCCCCTTAATCCACACCCCCTATTACTAATACTATTTTATATATACTAATACTCCTAATTAACTTATGCTTTACTTCCATTGAACATTATCATCGCTGTAGAGACCAACAATCATCTTTTTTATGATGAAGAAGTATAAGTTGACAATAAGCGTAAATTTTAGCGAAAGGAAAGATTATCTATGAAAATCGAGCTTTTACGGGAAGATCTTCTCTATGCGGTCAATGCTGTGGAAAGAGCTGTCAGTACCAAAAACACCCTGCCGGTATTAAGCGGCATCATGATCTCTGCTCATGGCAATCAGCTCAGCTTCCGCGCTACCGACCTGGAAATAGCTATTGAATGTGTGATCAATGCCGCCATTGAGGAAGAGGGCGAGCTGGTCGCTCCGGGGCGTAAGCTTTCCGCGCTGGCCAAAGGTTTAGGATCCGGCCCGTTGACTCTGGAATCTGTCGGCCAGGAGCAGCTGCTGATCAAATATGACCGCGGCCAGATATCTATGCCCTGCTATACTACTGAAGAATTTCCTCTGCTGCCGCCGCGTGAGGGCGATATCCAGGGCACGATCCCGGTACGCGTCTTTAAGCGCATGGTGCGCCAGACCGGCATTGCCGCCTCAGCCGATGAGCTGCGACCGGTCTTCACCGGTATTATGCTGGAACTAGATGGCGATAATATCACTATGGTAGCTACCGATACCCACCGCCTGGCAGTCAGCAATGATACCTGGCAGGGACAGGGCAAGGCTACGGTCATCGTCCCCAATAAGGTGATGCAGGAGATCGCCCGCTTGGCTAACAATGACGATGATAATATCATCATCACGGTCAGCAAGAGCCAGATCTTTTTCAGCTTCGCCAATCTTTCAGTAACCTCGCGCCTGATCGTCGGCCAGTTCCCGGATTATCATCAAGTATTGCCTGATCAGGAGCTTTTCCGCAGCTTTTTGACTATTTCCCGTCTGCGGATGATCGAGTCTTTAGAGCTGGCCTCAGTGATCAGCCGGGAGATCGCCCGTGGCAAGGGCAATATCGTCCGTCTGCGTTTAGATGAGCATAGCGTCAATATCTATTCTTCCTCGCCTGATGATGGTACCTTTGATGAAAATCAGGAGGCTGTCATCAGCGGCGAACCGATGACCCTTAACTATAATGCCCGCTATCTGCTGGATGCGCTTCGGGTGATGGATGACGATCAGGTCACCTTCAGCCTTACCGGCCCTACTACCCCTGGCATCATCGCCGCTGCCGCCGATGATGAAGAAGCTGCTGCAGAAAAGGAAAATAAATATCTCTACCTGGTCTTGCCAGTCAGAGTAAGCAAATAAGATGATAATCAAAAGGTTGAAACTGGAAAATTGGCGTAATTATCTTCATCAGGAAGCGCTTTTTGACGAAAGCGTCAATATCATCTATGGCGCCAATGCCCAGGGAAAGACTAATCTGCTCGAAGCCATTTCCTATCTGGGAATGGCTTCTTCTTTCCGCACGACAGATGATTTGGATTTAATCAATAAAAATAAACAGCATTTTTATCTGGAAGCAGAGGCCTATTCTGCCACTCAGGGCAGGCTGACTATTTCAGCGGCGATGAACCGCGATAAAAAGCGCAAATGGGTAGTCAATGGCCAACCGCGCCGCCGTCTGGTGGATATCGTGGGTATTTTTCATACGGTCATTTTTTCGCCGGAGGATATTTACCTGGTCAAAGGCGGTCCCGGTTGCCGCCGCCGCTGGCTCAACCGCCAGATCTCCCAGATCGATCCGGCTTATTGTCATACGCTGGTCAATTATAATCATATCCTGCGCCAACGCAATGCCTGCCTCAAGGCCTGGGAGAGAATGCCCGATGAGGATACTTTGGCGGTTTGGAATGATCAGCTGGTGGAATATGGCAGCCAGATCAGCCTGCGCCGTCAGCAGATCATCGCTGCTCTCAATCAGATAGCTGCGCCGCTCCATGATGATCTGGCCACAGGCGAGGGTCTGGAGCTGCGCTATCAGTGCAATATTGCTGGCCGCGAAAGCTTTTCCTCAGCTGCGGAGCTGGCGGAGCTGTACCGGCGCGAGCTGCAGCGGCACAGCCACGCTGAGCGGCTGCGCGGCGCTACTCTGGTCGGCCCGCATCGGGACGATATCAATATCCTGATCAATGGTGATGCGGCGCGCGATTTCGCTTCCCAGGGACAGCAGCGCACCCTGGCGCTTTCGCTGAAGCTTTCTGAGCTGGAGCTGGCTTATGCGGAAAAGGGCGAGTACCCGGTGCTGCTGCTTGATGATGCTCTCTCTGAGCTTGACGATCAGCGCGGCCGCCGCATTTTGGAGCTGCCGGCCAAAACGCAGACCTTTATCAGCGCCGCCACCCTGCCGTCCGCGATCAACCAGGGCACTAAATGGCTGGTCCAAGCCATCGACGGCGTGGCGCATTTGCAGTGATTAAGTGATTAATAGAAGAGGGAAAAGAAGAGAACACAAATAAAACCGCTGTTTAAAATAAAGAGGTATTAGTAAAAAGGTTCTATTAATAGCTAATTTAAGATAAAACGGCTTATAGATAGCAGCAGTCTGTTAATAGGGAGGGAGAGCCGGTGAATATTCTGATCAGCGCTTGTCTGCTGGGAGTACATTGCCGCTATGATGGACAAGCCTCTGTTTGTCCGCATTTGGCGCAGCTGCAGCAGCATTATCAGCTGATCCCGGTCTGTCCGGAGATCATGGGCGGCCTGCCTACTCCGCGGCAGCCCGCTGAGCTGTGCCAGGGGAGAGTCTATGACCGCAGCGGCAGGGATATCACCGCCGCCTTTGCGCGCGGAGCTGCTGAGGTGCTCCATCTGGCCGAGCTGTACCAGTGCCGCTACGCCATTCTCAAAGAACGCAGCCCCTCCTGCGGCAGCGGACAGGTTTATGATGGCAATTTCTCCGCCACGCTGGTGGCGGGCGACGGCGTGCTGGCCGCAGCGCTCAAAGAAAAAGGGATCACCGTCATCGGCGAATCCCAGATCGAGAAATTTTTCTTATAGCTTTTGCTCCCGCTGCTCCCTTTCCCCCAAGCAAAAACCGCTGCTAACGGCAGCGATTGCTGGTATCGCGGCTAAAGATGGGGAAAAAATGTGGATTACTGCCTGTCAATAATGACGAAAAAAGTCTTTTTATCGCTTATTTTGTGGATATATAGTAGTTTTTGACAGGTATAAGAGCAATATCTGGAGGTATAAAAATCCCCACCTGTTGATAAGGTGGGGATAAATGCAGCATATTTATCATGTATATAATGTAGAATATATATAATGTAGCTTATTTATGAAGCAGCATCTTTTCGATATCGTTCAAAGAGCGGTCCAGCTGCGGATCGGTCTTTCGCGCGGTGCCGATTTTCTCGCAGGCGTACATCACTGTAGTGTGGTCGCGGCCGCCAAAATCACGGCCGATCTGCGGCGTGGTTGCGCCCACCAGCTCCCGGCAGAGGAACATGGCGATCTGGCGGGGAAAGGCGATGTAGCGGTCTTTCTTTTTGCCCTTCATATCCTCGATGCTGATCTGATAATAATCAGCCACCAGCTTCTGCACATTATTGATGGTCAGCTTAGGCGGAGCATCAGGAACCAAGATCTCCTTGAGCGCTTCTTTAGCGAATTCCATATCTGCATAGCTGCGCTTGTGAATGATGCAGCTATAGATGACTTTGTTGAGCGCGCCCTCCAGCTCGCGGATATTGGTCTTGATATTATCGGCGATCAAGGAGATGACTTCATTATCAACCTTGATATGTTCGGAAAGCGCTTTCCGCTGCAAAATGGCGCAGCGGGTCTCCCAGTCCGGCGGCTGGATATCGGTGATCAGCCCCCACTCAAAGCGGGAACGCAGCCGCTCCTCCAGAGGATTGATCTCCTTGGGCGGACGGTCGGAGCTGATGACGATCTGCTTGCCGGCATCATGGAGCGCATTGAAGGTATGGAAAAATTCTTCCTGGATGCGGTCTTTCTCGGTAAGGAACTGAATATCGTCGATCAGCAGAATATCGGTATTGCGGTAGCGTGTCTTGAAGGCGTCGAGCCGGTTTTCCCGCAGCATGGTGATGAATTCGTTGGTAAAGGCCTCGGAGCTGACATAGACCACCTTTTTGCCCGGCGAGTTTTTCAGCACCGCCTGGCCGATGGCATGCATCAGATGGGTCTTGCCCAGGCCGCTGCCGCCATAGATGAACAAGGGGTTATAGGTACGGCTGGGGCTTTCGGCCACTGCCATCGCCGCGGCATGGGAAAAACGGTTGGAGCTGCCGACCACGAAAGAATCAAAGGTATAACGGGGGTTGAAATAGGGCGCGCCGGCATAGTCGCTTTTTTTAGCAGCAGGGCTAGGCCGGTTTTCCGGCACGCTTTCATTAGAAAGATCAATGATTTCAGGGAAAACAGCCTCGCCCAGGGTTTCGCTCAGCACTTCGGTCAGCATTGGCATATACAGGGTCTCGATAGCGTTTTTAGCGAATTTATCGACTACGCAGATATAAACGGTATCATTCTGCTTCTCGACCCTAATCACTGTCGCAGGAGAGAACCATTGCTCATAGCTGGTTTCCCGAACCTCGTTTTTGATTTTTGCCAAAGCGTCCTGCCAAAATGCTTCCACCTGATGAACCCCCTCTGAATGGGAGGCCGCGCGCTTTTGGCACATCGGCCCCAGCTGATATTTTGCCCCAAGCAGGAGGGGCCGGAACACCGCATCAGGTGCGGGAAGCTGCCGGCAAAAGACAGCATGACACTGTTTTCTCCTGTGGATAACTTAAATGCAATAATTATAATAGCAAAAGTTATCCACATTTTCAAGAATTTTTTTCGCCCATGAGAAGACAAAACAGGCAAAAAAGGCGGGTTATCCACAGACAAGGCGGAGATTGCGATTGACAAGTACCGCCACTTGGGATATAATTCATCTATTAGTGTAAACTACGGGAATTATGTCCGTATCAGCGGTCAGGCCGCTGAAGGGCTTTCCCTGAAAATTAGGAGGAGAATCAATCATGGTAAAAAGAACCTATCAACCCAAGAGAAGAGTGCATAAGAGAGTTCATGGCTTTATGGCCAGAATGAGCACCAAAGGCGGACGTAAAGTCCTGGCCCGTCGCCGCGCCCGCGGTAGAAAAGTTCTTTCCGCCTAAGGCGTAAAGACATGCTGCCGGATAATTACCGTCTCAAAAAGCGGCGCGATTTTAGCCGCATCTATGCGCGGGGAAGGCATGACGCCTGCTCAGCTTTTATCCTGTATTGCCTTCCGCGCAGGGGTAGCACCGAGGTGCGCATCGGCTTTTCTGCTTCCAAAAAGCTCGGCCATGCGGTAGAGCGTAACCGCATCAAGCGGGTCTTCCGCCATGTTGCCGCCTCTTTGCTGGAGCTGTTCCCGCCGGGATGCGATTATATTTTCGTCATCCGCGGCGCCGCGCTGGAGCAGAGTTTTGAGCGGATCAGCCGGCAGATGGCCAAGATGCTGCGCAGCTCTCCTGCGGTGCCGGGCCATAACAGCAAGCCACAAGGCTGCGCCAAAAAGCAGGCCCGTAACAGCAGCACTGTGCAGGCTCAAGCCCATGGCGGCACATCCGACCAGCAAGCATAACGCTGTCTTGGGACAGCGGCCCATTTCCTAAGCAGGCAAATTACTAGCGGAGTTCCTGTCGCGGCAGACTTTGCGCCAGGCAGGACGATTTCCCCGGTAGCGGCGGGCAAGGCTTATCATTAAAGAAGCAACCGCCGACGATTACCAGCAGTTTTAAGAGGCTTCGACCTGGCTCGATGACAACGGACGCAAGCCCGTATAGCCGGTCAAGCAAAGGCGTAGACCAATGAAAAAGCTCTTGATATTATTGATAAAGGGTTATCAAAAATTTATTTCCCCGATGCTTCTGCCCCGCTGCATCTATTCCCCGACCTGCTCGCAGTATATGCTGGAGGCGGTCACCAAGTATGGGGCCATCAAAGGCGGTTGGCTGGGCATCAAGCGGATCTGCCGTTGCCATCCCTTCCATGAAGGGGGCTACGACCCAGTGCCTTAAAGGTCTGCGCTGTGTTGCAATAGTTTGGTTTAAGGAAAAACCGGAGGTATTAAAAACGTGGATTTTCTAGCTTCAATTCAGATTTTGGCCACCAGCGGTGAGAGAGGCGGCGCCTGGAATGCGGTGCTGGAATTTTTCGCCGATTGCTTGGAATGGTTGTTCGGCGTAACCAATACGCTGGGCATCCCCAGCTACATACTGGCGATTTTTATCTTCACCCTGATCATCAAGCTGCTCACTCAGCCCTTGCAGAATAAGCAGATGCGTTCCAGCAGAAAGATGCAGATGCTGGCGCCGGAGATGGAACAGATCCGTAAGCAATATGCTAATGACCCGAGAAAGCAGCAGGAAAAGATCATGGCTCTCTACAAAGAGCATGGTGCTTCGCCAACAGCCGGTTGTCTGCCGCTGTTGATCCAGATCCCGATCCTCTTCGCCCTTTTCAGCACTATCAGCACCTTCGGTGTGGCCGGATCTACCCATCCGGTGTATCCGGAATATTTCCATTTCCTGATCTGGGATGATCTTGCCACGATCGTCAGCGACGGCCCGGTGCCGTGGCTGCTACCCTTGTTGGCCGCCGGCGCGACCTTCCTCCAGCAGTGGGTGACTACGCCTAACCGCAAGGAGCGGACGACCAAGATCATGATGATCATCATGCCGGTGGTATTCTTCTTTGTCGTAATGAATTTCCCTGTCATAATGGCCTTCTACTGGATTTTCTACGGCCTGATCGGTACTGCTATCAGCTATCCGCTGCTGCGCCGCTGGACCCGTATTGACCAGGAGGCTATCGAGCGCAAACGCCGTGAGAAAGAGGCTGCTGAAGAAGCGCGTAAAAAGAGAAAAGCCGCTGCCAAAGCACTGGCTAAGGAACGGCACAAAGCTAAAGGCCATACCCGGGAACTGACCGAGGAAGAGCTGGAAATGCTCTATTATGAAGATGAAGATTTCAGCGAAGATGAGACCGATCCAGAGCGGCTCTTCCGCAAATGGCTGCGGGACAACAACTATTCCGTACGCCGCGAAAAGAGAAAGAAACACCCCTACTCCGGCAAGACAGAGCTGGTAGAGGCGGTTTATGATGTTTACGGCAACGAGCATGAGATGACCTCGCTGCGCAAATACTATCAGCATCTCAAAGAAAGAGAGAATGCCCCAGAAATCTTCGGCATCAAGAAGCCCAATTATCAAAGAAAGAAAAAGAATGCCGCAGATACTGAGGATAATAATAGCAAAAAATAATCTAAGGGGAATAACAAAAAATAAATTCTCTTTGGATGATGATACCAGGCGCTTGGGCGCCGACCCCGGAGAAGAAGAGCAGACGGCTTCCCCTCAGCTGCTGCATGGCTGTCTAGCGCAGCGGCGGTGGAGCTGTCTTGGGAGGTAATAATAAGATGGCAAAGACTTATGAGGCCAGCGGCAAAACAGTTGACGAGGCTATCGATAATGCCTGTATGTTGGCTGGCACTACCATTGAAAACGTTGAGATAGAAATTTTGGAACTCGGCGGTAAAGGCTTGTTTGGCTTTGGCCACAAAGATGCTAAGGTGCGGATCACCGTTGAAGATATGCCGGAGCCGGAAGAGACTAAGCCTGCTACCACCTTTGGCAAAAAGAAAAGTAAAGTAGAACAGAAGAAGAAAAAACCAGCAGCAGAGTTGGAGATCAAAGCTATCGAGGTGGTGGAGCCACCGGCGACTGCTAAGCAGCAACCGGCAAAAGGCCAATCCCGCAAGGGAGGGGAAAAAGCTGCTGCCAAAAACGAAAGTAAGCGCGAAAGCCACGCCATCGAGATCACCAGCGGCGAGATGGAGATAGAGATCTTTGAGACGGCTCGTTCTTTTGTCGAGCCAATCTTCACCGAGCTGGGCGTTAGCCCGGAATACCGCACGGAGATCAAGGACGGTATTCTCTGGATCATTTTGAGCGGCGAAAAGCTGGGACTGCTGATCGGCAGACGGGGCGAGACCCTCAACGCCATCCAGTATTTGGCCAATCTGGCTGTTAACCGCAAGCGTGGCGAGCGGGTTCGCCTGGTGCTTGATGTTGAAGGCTACCGCGAGAGCCGCGAGCAGACCCTGCATGCCCTGGCCAAAAAAATGGCTGATAAGGCGGTCCGTTCTGGCCGCCGGGTAGAGCTGGAGCCGATGAATCCGCATGAGCGGCGTATCGTCCACATCGCTCTGCAAAACGATAAGCGGGTTGAGACTGCCAGCCATGGCGAGGAACCATACCGCCGGGTGGTCATCACTCCGAAGCGGCATAAACGCGGCGGCGGACAGCATAAAGCTGAGCGCAGGGGCGAGCCTTTGCCACAGGTGATCATCACTCACGATACTGACGACGACCAGTAAGCTTTGGTTGCTAATTAGCGGCCGGTTGGCTAACTGCGGCTTGACTATTTGCTCATTGCAGTTGAGCCGGTTTGGTCTTTGAATGCTACAAGCGTTTCGCTTAGCTAATATAAGAGTAATGCTAGACGCCGATGGGGCGGCTCACCGGGGCCGCCCTTTCTTTGTCGCTAAATGGCAGATGCTTGCCGACAAAATCACCAAAGTATGACGGTATACCAGGCAAAGGCAGCAATAGTCTGCCTAATGCCTCCCGATATGGTGAATGCAGCTGTCTGTCGATAGCTCTGTCGGGTATGGGTCTAATCCCTATCAGGAGGAAAAGACTGACATCGGTTATGGGGGAGTATTGCCGTTGCTGAAGAATAACCAGTAGAGGTTTACCTGTAGCAGCTGGCGGCAAGGGATGCTGGAATACGCAGCTTCAGCACTGATATTTATTTTTACATATGAAGAAAACCTAAGGAGGGATCAAGATGGAGGCCAGCAAGGATACTATTGCGGCGATAGCTACTCCGATGGGACGGGGCGGCATTGGCATAGTGAGGATTAGTGGGCCAGCGGCTCACCAGATCCTGGAGCGGGTTTTTATTCCCCGGGGCGGGGCCGAAGCCATGGAGCCCAGAAGGCTTGCCTATGGCGAGGTCTACGACCATGAACATCAGGTTGCTCTGGATCAGGCTATGGCTGTCTTCATGCCGGCGCCTCACTCTTTTACTACCGAAGATGTGGTAGAACTGCAATGTCATGGCGGACCGCAGGTGATGCACGCGGTGCTTGATCTGACTCTGCGCGAGGGAGCGCGGCTGGCCACACCGGGAGAATTTACCCTCCGCGCTTTTTTGAACGGGCGGATCGACCTGGCTCAGGCGGAGGCTGTCTGCGACCTGATCGAGGCCAAAACTCCCCGTGCTGCTTCCCTGGCGGCACGACAGTTGGCTGGGGTGCTCTCTAAGCAGGTGTTGAGTATCGAAGAGGGGTTGCTCCATGTTCTTTCGCTGATCACTGTAGCGGTTGATTTCCCCGAAGATGCCGATGCGCCTAGCAATGGTGAGCTGATCCAGCTGCTGGATCAGCAGCGGCTGCGCATCGATGAGCTGTTACATGGAGCAGAGCTAGGTCTCTCCTGCCGCGAAGGCGTGCGTACCGCCCTGCTGGGCTCTGTCAATGCTGGTAAATCCAAGCTGATGAATGCGCTGCTGCAGCGTGACCGGGCGATTGTCACCAGTGTCCCCGGCACTACCCGCGACCTGCTGGAGGAGCCGCTCAATATCGGCGGTATTCCCATCATCCTCTGCGATACTGCCGGCTTGCGTCCGGAAGAAGAGGCCGATGAGGTGGAAAAGATCGGGATCAAGCGTTCTTATATCGCCTTGGAACAGGCTCAGCTGCTTTTGCTGGTCATTGACGCCAGCCTGCCCTTATCCGGCAGCGAGCGCAAACTGATTACCGAGACCAAGGGACGGCGGCGGCTGGCGGTATTTAATAAAGCGGACATCGCCTCTCAGGACCGGATTAATGCCCATTTAGCAGCAGCCGGCGGCGTGCCCTCTATTGTTATCAGCGCTAAGACTGGCCAGGGCATGGATGAGCTGCGTGATGCGATCCGTCAGCAGTGCGGTGATGAGCTGGATGCGGTGGCTGTTTCGCCGCTGGTCAATAATCTGCGCCATATCGAGGCGCTGCGCGAGGCGCAGCAGCATCTGGAAGCAGCCATTGCTGCTTTGGACGAGGATCTCCCTTGTGATATGGCTGGTATCGATATCGAGAACGCTTGCTCTGCTCTGGGTAAGATCACCGGCAATAGCGTTTCTGATGAGGTGCTAAAGGAGATTTTCAGCCGCTTCTGCCTCGGCAAATAGGCAGTCATTTAGGGGTAAACGGAGAAGCAAATGGATATCAAGCTGGGAAGTAATCAATATATTGCTGGAGAATACCAGGTAGCGGTGATTGGTGGCGGTCATGCCGGCTGTGAGGCGGCTTTAGCAGCCGCGCGGATGGGTATGGCGACTGTGCTGATCACCATGAACCCGGAATCGATCGCCATGGCTCCCTGCAACCCGGCGATCGGCGGACCGGCAAAAAGCGTGGTGGTGCGGGAGATCGACGCCCTGGGCGGGGCAATGGCTGAGGTCACTGATCAGAGCCTGATCCAGATCAGAATGCTCAATATTTCTCGCGGGCCGGCAGTGCGGGCGCTGCGTGCGCAGATCGATAAATCGCTCTATCAGCGGACGATGCGCCGGCGGATGGAGACCACTCCGGGATTGGATATCCGCCAGGCTGAAGCCTCTGCGCTGCTGCTGGAGGGAGACCGCGTCATTGGCTGTGCTACCTCTTCGGGAGCAGTTTTCCTGGCGCCGCGGGTGATCATCTGTACCGGAACCTATCTTAACGGCAAGATCATCATTGGCGAATATGAAAAAAGCTCCGGCCCTACCGGTTATCCCCCCTCCTGCGCGCTGGGAGAATACCTGCGTGACCTGGGCTTGCCGATGGCCCGTTTCAAGACCGGCACTCCGGCGCGACTCGATGCCCGGACGATTGATTTTAGTAAAACCGTGCGCCAAGATGGCGATCAGGGGCTGGCTTTTTCCTTCCTCACAGAGCCGGGACAATATCAACGCCCCTCGATCCCCTGCTGGCTTTCGCATACCAATGAGCAGACCCATGAGATCATCCGCGCTAATCTGCACCGGGCGCCGCTCTACTCCGGACGGATCAAGGGTATTGGTCCGCGCTACTGTCCCAGCATTGAGGATAAGGTGGTGCGCTTTTCCGAGCGCGATAGCCATCAGTTGTTTCTGGAGCCAGAGGGAGAGCAGTGCAATGAGTATTATGTCCAGGGCATGAGCTCCTCACTACCGGAAGAGGTGCAGGCTGCTTTTTATCACACTATTCCCGGCCTGGAGCACTGCCGCATTATCCGTCCGGCCTATGCTATCGAATATGACTGCATCGACCCCACGGAGCTCAAAATTACTCTCGAGACCAAGGCTATCCACGGACTTTATTGCGCTGGCCAGATCAATGGTACCAGCGGTTATGAGGAGGCTGCCGGCCAGGGACTGCTGGCTGCGATCAATGCTGCTGCTTCTTTGAAGGGCCTGCCGCCTTTTATCCTTTCGCGCGCTGACGCTTATATCGGTGTGCTCGCTGATGACCTGGTAACCAAGGGAGTGGACGAGCCTTACCGCCTGTTCACCTCGCGCTCGGAATACCGGCTGCTGCTGCGGCAGGATAATGCCGATCTGCGTTTGACAGAAAAAGGGCTGCAATACGGACTGATCTCGCCTCAGCGGGCAGAGCGCTTCTTGGCCAAAAAAGCGGCGGTGGAAGCAGAAATAGAGCGTTTGCGCAACTATAAACCCACTCAGGAGCAATTTGCCGCCGCTGGTATCGAGGCGATTCCCGGCAGCGATCTGGCCACGCTGATGCAGCGTCCGGAGCTAGATTATGCACAGGTCAGCCAGGCTTTTCCCCCGGCTGAGCCGCTAGAGTCACAGGCTGCCGAACAGGTGGATATCAGCCTCAAATATGCCGGATATATCAAAAAACAAGAAGAACAAGTAGAGCGTTTTCGCAACCTGGAAAACAAACGCCTGCCGGAGGGGACTGATTATTTGCAGATTCGCGGATTGTCGGTAGAATCAGCCCAGAAGCTCAATAAGCGGCAGCCGCAGTCAGTAGGACAGGCTGCCCGGATCAGCGGCGTCTCTCCGGCTGATATCAATGTGCTGCTGGTCTATCTGCGCAGCCGCGGACATTGACGCAAGAGCGCGGAATGGATACGTTCAATGCCGGAAAAGGTCGGCATATTGCCGATGACAGTCGAAACAGCTCGTACAAGCTGCTTGATAGCTTGATGACGGAACCGCACAGATAATGTCGCATAAGAGCGGAATGCCCCGGAGACCGGCGTAAAAACTCGGCTCTTGCCGGTTGGCGGGCGGTATGCTATGCTGCTTTTTCTTTGCAAGGCAGTGCGGTTGTTGACGGAAGCTGTCTCCTAGTAGCGGACAGTGTCGGCGATGCTTGTTTAAGCTCGTGACTGCGCGGAAAGGCGCGGAGCAGCTCAGTTAAAGCGGAATATTGACGGTTTGTTGCGGGAATGGCTCGTATCTTCACGGAAAATGACACTGATTGACAGCAGAAGACGGTTATTGACGGAAAAAGCCGCTTAGCTATGCAAAATAGCGTTTGGGGGCGATTTTTGGCTGAATTTTTCGCAGCTTCGCGGTTGGAAATGAAACGGGGCGATAAAAAGCGGTTGCTGTCGGTCAGCAACGGAAAACAGGCTAAAAGAACGGTTATTATCGTTGAATCGCGGAGAGGGTCGAAAAAGAATATAGGCAGACGGATAATGCCGTAATGGCACTGAGAATCTCGGTCATTGTTGTTTAGTAGCAGAGAATTTGCTAAAATCACGCTTTTTGTTACCTATTATTTTAAAATAGCGGATAATCATGTTTATTAGAGAAAACAGCAGAAAAACTACGGATAAACTTGTTTTTTAGTGATTACTAGCGTAAATTAGCTGAAAAGGTGCTTTATTGCCATAAAATGAAAAAATTAACGCCAAATCCTGATTATTGGCATAAAAATGGGTAAAGAGAAAGTATCTGCTATCAAAGACAAAAGAAGATAAAAGAGCAGGAAACAGCAGAAGCCATCAGGATAGAAAAATGATGCAAGAAAGGGAGGAAGCAACATTGCAGCAGCTGATCGAAAAACTGGCGCAGGAGGCAGGGTTGCCATTAAAGCCAGGGCTGGCGGAAAAGCTGGCGCTGCATTGGCAGCTTTTAACCGAAGCTAACCGCCAATTCAATCTTACCGCCATCACTGATCCTGAGACCGCAGCGCAGAAGCATTATCTGGATTGTCTGCAGGCAGCGGCAGCGGTACGCTCTTGGCTGCCTCAGTCAGGGCAGGTGGCTGATATCGGCAGCGGCGGCGGTTTCCCCGGGCTGGTTTGGGCTGCGGCATATCCAGAGCTTTCTTTCACGCTGATCGAATCCTCGCAGAAAAAAACGGCCTTCCTGGAACGCAGCGCAGCAGAGATGGGTTTGGAACGGCTGCAGGCTTTGCCGCTACGGGCAGAAGAGGCTGGACGCGACCCTGCTTTGCGCGGCAGCTTCCATTTGGTGACAGCCCGCGCAGTGGCTGACTTGGCGGTACTGGCGGAGTACGCCCTGCCTTTGTTGCGAGAAGGCGGGCTGTTCATAGCTCTAAAAGGGCCGGATCCGCAGGAGGAGCTGACTGCCAGCGCGCATGCTGTAGAGCTATTGGGCGGCAGCATGGAGCAGGTCGTTTACTATCAGCTGCCGCTTTCCGGTGAAGGGCGCAGTGTGGTCTTGGTGCGCAAGAACGCGCCTACCCCTGAGAAATACCCCCGCCGTCCCGGTATGCCGACCAAGCGTCCCCTGTAGCTGCTGGATGTTTGACAGGGCTCTTGCCGTTATGCGACGGCTGAGGCATGTAGCGACGGGTTAGATGTATGCCCGTGATATTTATGGTCTCTGCTCAGAGCATCTTTTGGCAGTTCTGCATCGAGATAATAGTTTCACGTGAAACAGAGATGGTCGAGATGGGGTGCTTTTGCTAACATTCCTGTTTGCTGTTGGGAAACGTTTCACGTGAAACAACGGTAGTTTATTTTTTTCCGTTTGCTTGTCTTGCTCTTTTGAGGAAAAATCTGCTCAGGCGGGTGAAGCTCGTCGTCGGTGCGGGAGTACCCCGCGCTTTTTTATCTTAGCAGGGGACTGCTGCCAATGTCTCCATAGCTGGCAGGCATTCTGCCGCCGCGGCATGATGTGTCAGCTAATGGCTGACGGCCCCTCCTTTTGTCGGTGGAAATTGCACAGAAGGCTATCTGCCTGCATGATGTCAGAGACCGCCCTGCTGTTGAGAATAAAAAGATCGCCGCGGTTCTGATAGATGAAAGTAGGCCTACTTGCATCAATGCCGATAGTGGAGTATGATATAGGGGAAGGCTGATAGGGCCAAGAGTTTAGCGCAGGCTGCTCAGTGCGCCACAACTAAAAGCGAAACGATCAGGAGGAGCTTCATGGGAAAAATCATCGCTATCGTCAACCAAAAAGGCGGTGTGGCCAAGACCACCACTGCCATCAATCTTTCTGCCGCCATAGCGCAGCGCGGTCATCATACCCTGCTGGTGGATCTGGACCCACAGGGCAATGCCACCAGTGGATTGGGTATTGACCGCCGGCAGATCGAGCATTGTGTTTATGAT
Organism: uncultured Clostridia bacterium; assembly: GCA_944393575.1. Taxonomy (GTDB): domain Bacteria; phylum Bacillota; class Dehalobacteriia; order UBA4068; family UBA4068; genus HGM13862. Next base: position 15,157 of record CALYAP010000029.1, on the reverse strand, counting down.
CTGCTGATCAATGATGCTCCGCTGGAAGCAGTGCTGCTCCATACTGATTATCAGCAGCTAGACCTGATCCCTGCTACCATTCAGCTGGCTGGCGCAGAAGTCGAACTGGTTTCGGCGATCTCGCGGGAAAACCGTTTGCGGCAGATACTTCGCCCACAAAAGGAGCGCTATGATTATATTTTCATCGACTGTCCGCCTTCCTTGGGCCTGCTGACTATCAATGCCCTCTCCGCTGCAGACCGGGCGTTGCTGCCCCTACAATGCGAGTACTATGCGCTGGAGGGGGTAACTCAGCTGCTCAATACTTATGAGATGATCCGCAAAAACCTCAATCCGGATCTGGAGATCGAAGGGGTGCTGCTGACCATGTTTGACGCCCGCACCAATCTTTCTTCGCAGGTTGCTGATGAGGCGCGTAATTATTTTGGGCGCAAAGTCTATGATACGCAGATTTCCCGCTCGGTGCGCTTGTCCGAGGCTCCCAGCCACGGATTACCCGGCATTATCTATGATCCGAAATCGCGCGGCGCAGTGGAATACCAGGCTCTGGCTGATGAATTTCTTACCCGCCAGGAGTAGCGGGATAGCGAGCAAATACCAGCAGCCCGGCTGCTGAATTTAAGGAGGTCTCTATGGTAAAGGCGAAAAAACAGGCTCTCGGACGTGGTCTTTCGGCACTGATGCCGGATAAGCCGATTTTTGAGGAAACCAGCCCTCAGCAAAAAATAGTGATGCTCCCGATCGGCAAATTGCAGGCCGACCCTGATCAACCGCGCCAGATTTTTGATGAGGATAAGCTGTCTGAGCTGGCCGAGTCGATCCGCCAATTTGGCGTGATGCAGCCATTGCTGGTGACCAGCCTTGGTGATGGCAGTTACCGCATCATCGTTGGCGAGCGGCGTTTCCGCGCCGCCCAGATGGCAGCTTTAGCCGAGCTGCCCTGCATTATCTCTACTTATAATGAGTCTGAACAGGCTGAGGTTTCGCTGATCGAGAATATCCAGCGCGAGAATTTGACCGCCATGGAGGAGGCCGCGGCTTACCGCCGTCTGATCGATAATTTTGGTTATACTCAGGAGCAGTTGGCGGAACGTCTCGGCAAGAGCCGTCCCTATGTGGCCAATACCCTTCGCCTGTTGCAGCTGGCGCCGCAATATCAGAAGATGGTCGAGGATGGGCGCCTCAGCGCCGGCCATGCCCGGGCATTGCTGTCATTGAGCGATTCCCGTTTGCAGGCGCGTCTGGCTGAGGAGATTTGCCGACGCAATCTATCGGTCCGCCAGGCCGAGGCTTTGGCCAAGAGCTGGAGCGAAGAAAAGCGTCCAAATCAGCGGAAGCCTCTTGCCCACCCAGCGCATCTGCACGATTTGGAAAAGCGTTTTACCTCCACCCTGGGGCTGCCAGCACGTTTGCAGGGAGATCTGCAAAAAGGGCGCCTGGTGATCTCCTACCACAGCGCGGACGATCTGGAAAACCTGATCGAGAAGCTGCTGCCGGAGCGCAAACGCTGATCAATTGCTGTAACTTAGCTACTGGATAATGCTTTTTGGGCTGCTGTAAGCAGCGGGTCATTGCCGCCTGCTACTGCCGGCTGTTGATAAGAAGGTAAATATTAGCGGGTATGTTTCACGTGAAACATACCCGCTGTTTGTTATGCCAAGGATTGATTAATATATCTGTTCTCAACAGCTGCTCTTACAGAGCAAGCGGCTAGCAGCCAAGGAGCTCCTATCGCAGAAGAAATGCCGGCAGCCGCCAGAGCTGCTGGCAGTCGTGCCTGGCTTTAGCCAAATGGAGATGACTGCTGCTGAAATTTGGCTTGATGGGCTAGCAGCTGTGATAGTGCAAAGTCTTTGCTGGCTTCCAGCTGCACGAGCTATCAGCTAGTCGGTTATCCAGTCTGCCGGTTTGCTTGGTTGACCCACTGCTTCAGTCTATTCGATATTTGTGAATGATGCTGTTGCTTGGCTCAAGATATCAATAGCGCAGTTGGGCTGTCCGCCAGATAGAAGGGGCAGCCTAGCCGTAATATTTGCCGGTGATAGCATCTGGGGTCAGCTCGATCACTGCTGTTTTGGCCACTGATGTTTCAGGTAGGGGTACTCCTGCCAGCTCAGGCGTGTATTTAGCCACGATAGCTGCCAATGCTGCGGTCTTAGCAGCGGGATCGCTCAGCTCACGGGCGGTTCCGCTGATGATGACACTGCGGTAGCAGGTGTTGGTGCCGCATGGCTTACCCTGCGGACTGCGCTGTAGACCTTGCTCCTGATAGGCAGTGAAGCTGACTCTGGCGTCGGCACGCAGATTATCCAGCTTCTGCCCGGCACTCCTGCCATGAAAATAGAGCCGTCCACCCTGATAGACGAATTGAATCGGTGTGGCATAGGGAGAACCATCGCTATTGATGGTAGCTAGTACTCCGCTGCTGCTCTCTGTCAGTACGGTAGTGATTTCTTCCTTGCTGAGCTGATATTTTTCCATTCTTTCCTGCATGCTCAGACCCCCTTTCGCCTATCTGTTCGCTGCCTAAGAAAGCTTTTCCTGCTTCCTTGCCGGCGACAAAATTTTATTCTTTTCATCAGGATAGGCTTGTGCTATAATAGCGCCATGGACAATAAAAGACTTAAAATAATCATTGCCGCAGCAGCCGGCTACATCAGCCTGATCATCTTTTCCAATCTGGGTTCGCTGCGTATTCTCAATATCGCCGGCCTCTCGGTAGACGGCGGCGCGTTGCTTTATCCGTTTACTTTTACCATGCGCGACCTGCTGCATAAGAAGACTGGTGCGCAGATCACCCGTTTCACCATCTGGCTGGCAGCAGGAATCAATATCCTGCTCTTTGCTTTTGTCTGGATGGTTGGCGCGCTGCCGGCAGATCCTACGGTGGGTGCCCAGGCTGAATATTCTTTGGTGCTGGCCCCGGGGCTGCGCTTGGTAGCAGCATCGGTGGTGGCGATGACTATCGCCGAGTTGATCGATACCGTGGTCTATTCAGCAGTGCGGCGTAAATACGGTACCCGCAAGCAATGGCTACGTGTTATCCTTTCCAATACTATCTCGGTGCCGATCGATACCGCTGTTTTCCTGCTGATCGCTTATACTGGCTTGTATGATTTTTCGGTGCTGGTAGGGATGTTCCTCTCCAACCTGATTATCAAGTATGTGGTCTCACTGCTGAGCTTTGGTGGCGTTTACCTGGTCAAAGAGGATAATGACTAGCTTTATCGCTAAACGGGTTTGGGTATAAAACTTTTCCACAGTATGTGGATTTTCACAGTAATTTAACTTTGGAGAACTCCTGTCATGGGCTTGTAGCTGATGACAGGAGTTTTTTGTTGGGACAGCATAAGTATATTGCCACAGCTGCTGATCTCGACTAGCCATGGAGCAGCTCGGATAATAGAGGATAACGCTGAATGCGAACGAATATCCTCCGAAATCATCGGACAGTGTCAGAGAATGCAGGATTAGTGCTGGAGAAAAGGGGAAATGCTCAGACAGTGTCGGGCGATGTCGTTTTGACCCTAGAGGAATAGGGTACTGTCGGCTTATGTCGGTTTGGCCTGCAGAGAGAAAACAGGGGGCAAGATGATTGCTAATGCGGATTATTATCTTTCTCAGCGCTACCTGTTTTGGGGCTGTGGCAGCTCCGGCCAGCTGACAAATATCAGCTTGTTTTTCCAGATCCCAGAGGCGACTGTCGCTTTTTGTCGGAAAACGATCAGACATCAAAGAGGCAGCATTTAGGCTGCCTCTTGTGTTGTTGATTGTTAACCGCTAGTCTTGGTCTTGCCGCGGGGAAGACAAGTCTGATTGACGGTTGGAAGAGCATTTACCTTGTTTATCGTACTCGGTGTTATTTATGTGCTTCCCGGTAGGGCTTGGGATTATCGGTCAAACCCAAAATATAGTCGGTGCTGGTGTGATAATATTTAGCTAATTTGATTAATGCCCAGACAGGAAGCTCGTATTTGCCTTTTTCATAGCGGCGGTACACTTCTCTGTTGCAGGAAAGCACTTGGGCGATGTCGGCTTGTGTTTTATCGGCGTCGATCCTTAGATCTTCCAACCGCTGAAAAAACATAGTAGCATCAGCTCCTTTTTTAAAGCAATGCTACTATTTTGTTGCATGCCATGTTTAAATATGCTACAATATTGTTGGATAAGACCCCTTTTTATCTGGTTTTTTCTGTCAGGAAGGGGTATCCGTCTTGACATAAAATGCCTTTTCGCCTGTTTTCTTTTCATGCATTACAGATAGCTATTTGGCGCTGATGAGGCATGATTTTTTAGCAATGAGCTCAATATTCTGTCACCACAAATTTTGTTCAGAGCCATCTCTGTGGCTCCTTTTTGCGGTGAATTTATCCTGACTCACTTCTGTTCGTCAGGCACATATTCGGCAATATCCTCTAGCCGGCAATTAAGAATGCAGCAGAGCCGGTTAAGCGTGTGGGTAGATACAGGCAAGTTCTTTTGTAACCGTTGTACTGTAGCGTGGCTCATCCCATGCTTGACCCGGAGAGTATAAGTTGTTACCCGCTGCGCTGCCATAGTGGTCCATAATGGGTCGTATCTAATCATGATCTAACAACTCATCCCCTTTACTTTTTTTATTATGGCCGATATAATAGCCATAATATATGGCCATTATTTAGCCATATAGAAAGTTGGGGTGGCAGTTATTTTTGTTAAAAAAACGGTATCGCTATTGACGATACCGTAGCTGTTGATTAAGATATTTATAGTAGCTTTTGGTCTGCAGCATGCTTTTGCTTAGTGATTTCTAATAAAAAGTCTGTCCACAGTGATCCCCAATGCTTTGGCAATATCCAAGAGCGTGGGTAATGAAGGCACCGAGACCGCAGTTTCTATTCGCTGCAGATGATTGGTGCTGAGCGAAACCTTTTCAGCCAGCTGTGCTTGTGTTAAGCCAGCTTGCTTACGGTAGTATAAAATATTTGCGCCTATTAACTCATATTCCTTTTGATGCTGGCCCATGCTTAAATCTCTCCTATTATAGGAGTATATCTAAAGAACCAGCGGTTATACACAACATCACATGTGGTTTTTTGTCTGTCCCGATAGGTTTTTGCTGCTAAAATAGCTGCTTTTGGAGGTGCAAGGGATATGGATAAATTAACACCTGATTTGCAAAGTTGGCTTGATAATAGTGAGGAAGAGGTCTTTTTTTATCTCCGCAATAACTGGCCGCTGTTCAAACGGCGTGATGAGCTGCGGCTGGAGCTGGACGATATGATGCAATTTTGTGTTGGCAGCGAAAAACACGAGCTGTTTGAAGACTTCCGCTATACGGTAGAAAACGTCCTTTCCATTGCTGTTCACCGCTGCTGGGTTCAGGGAATGGCGATAGCGATGCGCAACTATCTCCAGCAGCCCGTTAAGGCAGCAACAGAGTTGACAGAGAGTGATTGGCTGGGTATGGAGAATCCGCCAACCATTGATGAGCAGCGGGTTCAACTTTACCGTTTTGAAGAAGTGCATGATGCCTATCTTCGGCTGATGGATGCAGTCACTTCCATCTACTTGCCGATCGTCACCGATTATGTTGATAATTGCTTGCTCCTGGCTCGTTGGGAATATCTTTGCTCCTTTGTTCACGGCTATGAGAGCTGTTGCAATCTGCTGTCCCGCTTGGGCTATAGCGGCGGAGACGAGTATCTTTCCCAGCTCTATGACTGCTTAGCTAAGCAGTTTGAGCAGGATGTTTTTATTGATTTTTAAGACCCTTTTCTGGAATTTGATTAAAAGGGAACATTGCTTTTCGATTTTACTTAGGACGGTAATCTCTTTAGCAGACTACTGTACACCACAGCCCGCAGAACATGTAGGCTGTATTACCTTGATGAGATTTTAATCAGTGCTAACGGTGTTGGGAGCTTATCTAGAGACGGGTATGGTGCGGTAGATAAGACTGTTCATCCTCGTCAAAATATCCCAGCTCCTCTGCTAGAGCATGCAGTATTTTGGCATTCCAGCGGTGAGCGGTACGCTCTGGTATTCCCAGATAGGCGGCAGCGCCATAGAGACTGTGGCTGCGGCGAAAATAGACCATTTCCAGCAGTAGACGCTTATATTTGGCATCACGCCGGGCGCTGTCTAGCCGTTCCAGCAACCGCCCTACTGCTGCTAATTGCTCTTTCAAGGCTTTGATTTCCCCTTTATCCAACATCATTCCCTTGACTGCCGTGGGGTCGGATATTCCGCCGCGCCGCCTGACCTCACGGTGTGGTGATTGGGCAAAGATAAGATCTTGTTCTAAAGATTTGAGATAACGTAGGTTTTCTGGATAATTATATAGTATGTTTTTGGCATCTCTGCGCCAAGAGATATTGGTCATAACTTACCCTCCTTCGTAAGAGCCGCCGCAAAAAGGACAGCACTCGATGGTTTCATAAGCAGGGTTGCCGAAGCATTCCCCCTGATATTCATAATAATAGCCTGGCCTGCTAAAGTGGGCGCCACAGCATTGGCAGATATATAACATGTTTTTATTATAGAACATTTGTTCGATAATTGCAAGGGGGATTTTATCGAAGTTTTCGCTATTTTCCGGCAAGAATACGTTGTTGTCAAAGCATAAATCTTTTTTTATCAATATATTTCATTGTATAATAAAATAACATTTTCTGAGCGAATCCGTCTTAATCCGACTTTAAGTAAAAATAGTCGATCTCTTTTGTGATGATCCGTGCTGCACCGATGTAAATTGTTATGCCGTTATCTTTTTAGCTGGTAAGCCGCTTTTCATGGTTAAAATCAGGTTAACGAGAATAATAATATTTCTTATTAAGAAATATTATTATTTATTGACAAATCAACATTTTGCATATATGATATAAGTATCAAGTTTATGCTTGAAACAAGACTGTTTTAAGCTTTTTAGCATCAAGAAAATAGCAAATACTGTTTATCAAAGGAGGATACTTATGGAACTCAAGGGAAGTAAGACTGAAGCTAACCTGAACACCGCTTTTGCTGGCGAGTCCATGGCCAGAAATAAGTATGATTATTTTGCTTCTGCTGCGAAAAAAGAAGGCTATGAGCTGATCTCTGCCATCTTCAGCGAAACCGCCCATAACGAAAAAGAACATGCTAAAATTTGGTTCAAGCTGATCAACGACGGTATCGGCACCACTGTAGATAACCTCAAAGCTGCTGCAGCTGGGGAAAATTATGAATGGACCGAGATGTATGCTGAGTTTGCCAAGACCGCTAAAGAAGAGGGCTTTGACAAGATCGCTTACCTCTTTGAAAAGGTCGCTGATATCGAAAAGCACCATGAAGAAAGATATCGCGCTTTTGTTGATATGTTGGAAAAAGGCGCTGTCTTTGTCTGCGAGGACGTAGTGGTATGGCGCTGCCGTAACTGCGGCCATCTCCACATTGGCACCAGCGCTCCGGCTGTTTGCCCGGTCTGCGCTCATCCTCAGGCTTTCTTTGAAGTCAAACCGGATGATTGCTGGTAAACCGAAATCAAACTTCCTTTATTCCCATACAGCTTAAAGCTGGCAAAACCGCCTTCTTCTGATGAGGAAGGCGGTTTTTGCGATTATTGCTTGTTTGGTTATGCTTCTTGTCTCTTGATTAAAAAGCGTTGCTCCTTAATGATTCTTGGTTGATGATTGAATTATTCTTTGTAGAGGATAACTAAGAGTAGACTAAAATTAGGGGTAACGGCAAGCCGTTTTTCACGGGGCTGATGCTGCTAGTTTGTTAGCCTGGCTGGCGAATTCTTGCTTTAGCGGAAATACTTATCGAAAACTTCCTGGGCGGCGCGCTCTGCTGCTAACTCCATTTCCTGATAGTGCTCCAGAAAAGCGCGTCCCTCCGGCGTTAGCTCAGAGCCATGGGCACCATTGCGGTTGATAAATTTGATGCCGAATTCGCTTTCATTGAGGCGTAGGACATTCCAGGCCTTGGAGTAGGCCATACCCATTTCTTTGGCAGCTCTGTTCAGCGAGCCATATTTGTCCACGCCCAAGAGAAGCATTTCGATTCCCTTGCCAAAGCCATGATGGGGATCGTTCCGCCCGTCTGCACGCATGGTGAGTCGCGTTTTAAAAGAGAGTGTTTTTGCCATTACTTTGCCTCCCCTATCTTGGATCATTTTTTTTGGTCTAAATCTTGATCCGGTAAAATTGTCTAAAAATTGGCTAAACTTACAACACTACTAAAATATATTAGCTTTTATTGACAGAAACCCTTCTATCTGATAAAATTCATCAGGTAATTAGCAGCAAACTTGTGTTTGCCTGCAGGTAAAATGGTAGAATGGAAGGTATAGGAAAATGTTTATCAAAATCGCTTTACTAGTAGTTTTTTTCACCGTGTTGATAATAGTGGGTATCGTCAGCCGCAAGAAGGCTGATTCCGTCAACAGCTTTGTGCTGGGCGGGCGGAGTATCGGGCCGTGGATGACGGCTTTTGCTTACGGAACCACCTATTTTTCCGCGGTTATTTTTGTGGGCTATGCCGGGCAGTTCGGCTTCAAATACGGACTGGCTTCTACTTGGATCGGCCTAGGCAACGCCCTGATCGGCAGCCTCTTGGCCTGGGTGATCCTAGGACGCCGCACTCGGGTGATGAGTAATCATCTGGGCTCGCGTACCATGCCAGAATTCTTTGGCAGCCGCTATAATTCCCAGGCGCTGAAGGTCGTGGCCTCAGCTATTGTTTTCGTCTTTCTGGTGCCGTATACCGCTTCGGTCTATAATGGGCTTTCCCGCCTCTTTGAGATGGCTTTTGGTATCCCGTATATTTATTGCGTGATCGGTATGGCGGTGCTGACCTGCATCTATGTGGTGCTGGGCGGCTATATGGCCACAGCGGTCAATGACCTGATCCAGGGCATCGTGATGCTCTTCGGTATCGTGCTGGTGATAGCTGCAGTGCTCGCCAATAATGGCGGTTTTATCGATGCTATCGGCCAGCTGGCGCAGATCGAGAGCGTGGAGGCAGTGACTGCCGGGCAGCCGGGAGCGTATACCAGCTTTTTCGGGCCGGATCCGCTCAACCTGCTGGGTGTAGTGCTGCTGACTTCGCTGGGTACCTGGGGACTGCCGCAGATGGTACATAAATTTTATGCCATCAAGAGCGAGAAGGCTGTTTATACCGGTACCATCATCTCCACCTTCTTCGCCCTGATCGTGGCCGGCGGTTCTTACTTCCTTGGTGGTTTCTCCCGTCTCTATGATTCTCCTGCTATCTATGATGCAGCCGGTAATATCGTCTATGATAGCATCATTCCGACGATGCTTTCTACTCTGCCCGATGTCGTGATCGGCGTAGTGATCATGCTGGTGCTTTCTGCCTCGATGTCCACCCTGGCTTCGTTAGTACTGACCAGCGCCAGCACCTTGACGCTGGACTTCATCAAAGGCACAGTGGTCAAGGATCTTTCTGAGAAGAAACAGATGATCTGGCTGCGGGTATTGGTAGCGGTCTTCCTGCTGATCTCGGTGATTTTGGCTATCGATCCGCCGACTTTCATCGCTCAGCTGATGGGCATCAGCTGGGGCGCACTTTCCGGTGCTTTCCTGGCGCCTTTCCTCTATGGCCTCTATTGGAAGCGCACCACACGTGCGGCAGTCTGGGCCAGCTTTGCTACTGGCGTAGGTATCACCGTGGCCAATATGTTCATCGGTTTTATCGATTCTGCAATCAATGCCGGCGCCATCACCATGCTGGTGAGCCTGATAATCGTCCCCGTAGTCTCATTGCTGACCAAGCCGCTGCCTAAGGAACAGATCGAGCAGTCCTTTGCCTGCTATGAGGAGAAGGTCACAGTAGCGCGTAAATATCAACTGCGCCATGATGATAAATAGCAGTGCAGTGATTAAGCAGCAAGGAAAATAAACAACAGTAAGAAAAATAGCTCAAGAAAATAGCTAATAAAGATAAAGAAGTGCAGATATTTAAGCGCCCGGTTTGTCCGGGCGTTTTTTATCCGCTTTGGGCTCCTGTCTTGTGCAGGCAGGGGTAGAAAATCCGCTTTTGCCAACCGTGCAGCAGGGGAAAGCTGCCCCCAAGGGCGAATATAAGCAATAGTTATTTTCCCCAGCGGTTATTAACAGTAACAATCGCTGTCAGACTGCTTAGAATAGCAGAACCTCTGATTAAACGGGATAGTGCCGCTTTGAGCCGGGGAGAGCCGGTGGATAAGCGTAAATGATGAGGAGGAACCAAAGATGATTTTAGAAACAGAGCGCCTCTACCTGCGGGAGATGACAGAGGATGATTTTCCCGCCCTTTGTCTGATGCTGCAAGACCCGGAGGTGATGTATGCTTATGGCCATGCTTTCAGCGATGAGGAAGCGCATCAATGGCTGGATAAACAGCTAGATAATTATCTGCGCGATGGCTTTGGCCTCTGGGCGATGATTTTGAAGGAGAGCGGCGAGATGATCGGCCAATGCGGCCTCACCATTCAGGATTGCGCTGGCGAAGAGGTTCTCGAGGTCGGGTATCTGCTGCGCAAGGAGTACTGGCATCAGGGCTATGCTACCGAGGCGGCTAAGGGCTGCGTCGAATACGCCTTTACCACCCTCTTTGTTCCAGCAGTCTACGCACTGGTCCGCGATAATAATCTGCCCTCTCAGCAGGTGGCCAAGCGTCTCGGCATGGATGAGGTCGGCAGCTTTGTCAAACATTATTATGGTGAGGATATGCCGCATCTGATCTTCTATATGGAGAATGAAGCTTCTCCGGTGCTCGATCTGTAAAGCGCTATTGGCCTGCGGTGACAAGACCGCAGGCTTGTGTTATAATAATCGGTAGTTGATAAAAGGCTGCTGCAGCCGTTATTTTGGCTGCTGTTGATAAGAAAGCGGTAGGCGGGACGCCTATCGGAGCATAGAAGGAGGAACCCATGGATTTATCGCTGATCCCTAAGGTAGACCGGGTGATTCTCGCCCTGGAAGATGAGGATTATAATAGCCTATTGCTGGCTGAGAGCGCTAAGGAGGGCATTGACCGTCTGCGTCATGCTATGCTGGAAGGGCAGTTTGCCCAGGCTGATAAAGAAGAGCTGTTCGAGCTGGCATGTTCCTTTACCCGCGAGATTTATACTGACAAGACCACCTTTTCCCTGCGCCCGGTGATCAATGCCACCGGCGTACCGTTACATACTAATCTCGGCCGCGCTCCTCTGGCAGCAGAGGCGGTCGATACCATGGCGGCAGTAGCGCGCGGCTACTGCAATCTGGAGCTGTCGCTGGCCACCGGCAAGCGCGGCAGCCGCTATAACCATGTGGCTGATCTGCTGATCGCCCTCACCGGTGCAGAAGACGCGCTGGTGGTCAATAATAATGCCGCCGCAGTGCTGCTGGTGCTCGATACCCTGGCTAAGGGCGGCGAGGCAATAGTTTCCCGCGGGCAGCTGGTGGAGATCGGCGAGAGCTTCCGCATTCCCGATATCATGAAAAAAAGCGGCGTCGAGCTGATCGAAGTCGGCGCTACCAATAAAACCCGTCTCAGTGATTATCAAAACGCTGTCACCGAGCAGACCCGCATGATCATGCAGGTGCATCCCAGCAATTTCAAGGTCATCGGCTTCCATGAGAGCGTACCTACCTCCGACCTGGTAGCCCTAGCTAAGCCTTTGGGCATACCGGTGATGGACGATCTGGGTGCGGGTTGCCTCTACCCTCTGGCTGAGCAGGGTATCGGCGAAGAACCGCTGGTCTCGCGCGTGGTAGCGACCGGAGCGGATATCGTGACCTGTTCCGGCGATAAGCTGCTGGGCGGACCGCAGGCTGGTATTATCCTTGGCCGGCGTGAGTATATCGCCAAGATCAAGAAGAATCCGCTGACCCGTGCGCTGCGTGTCGATAAATTCACCCTGGCCGCGTTGGAAGCTACCCTGCGCATCTACCGCCGCGGCGAGGAGCAACAGCTGGTGCCGGTGGTCTCGATGCTCACCGCACCGCTTGACGAGCTGAAAGCCAAAGCTGAGCTGCTGGAACAGCTGCTGGCAAAGGCTGATCCCGAGCACCGCCTTTATACCACCCAGGTACGCCAGGGATATTCCGAGTCTGGCGGCGGGTCCTTGCCCGGTATAGAGCTGCCCACATATTTGGTGGAGCTGACGCCGCTGACCACCAAGGCACAGGAATTGATGGCGCTGCTGCGTGGCGGCAGCCGGCCACTGCTGGCCTATATCCGCGAGGATAAGCTGCTTTACGACCCCCGAACCATGAGCGAAGAGGATATTGTCGATGCTGCCCGCGCCACTGCCGAGCAGGCGGCAAAATTTACCCTCTAAGAGAAGCCCGTTGGTAAAAGAAAGAGCTGCTAAAAAGAAAATTGCTGCCATAGCGCTGTTGGCTGCCATCTCAACAATAAATTATCATTTAGGGAAGAGTCTATCATGCTTGATATAATACCTAATGCAGAACAAATGACAGCTTTAGTTGGCAAATCTTTATATGAGATATGGAATAAATTATGCACTTTAATTGATGAAAAATATGATATGGAGTGTTTCTGGGATAAAGGCGGTAAAGCATGGACCTATGAATATAAATACCGTCGAGGCGGTAAAACCCTATGCGCATTATATGCAAGAGAAAACTGTATAGGATTTATGATCATCTTAGGAAAAGATGAACGTTTGAAATTTGCCAAGGATAGAGAAAATTACTCAAAGGAAGTTCAAAAAATTTATGATGAAACTCAAACTTATCATGATGGTAAATGGATGATGTTTGAGCCAATAGATACTTCTTTGTTTGATGATTTTATCAGATTGTTGAGCATTAAAAGGAAGCCAAACAGAAAAGAGAGCTTTAATCAATAAATGCGGATTTTTTTAAGCATTTGGGCTTATCCCAGCCAGCAAAAATGCAGAGCATTTTTACGGGGCTGATAAACACGGAGGACAGGCATAAAGAGATTTCTTTCTATAACATAAAACCAATAAAAAGTAACCAATAAATAATAAACAGAGGTAAACAGATGAGCGATAACACCCCTTTTATCGACCCCAGACATATCATCGTCGGCACAGCCGGGCATGTCGATCATGGCAAGACCGAGCTGACCGCCGCCTTGACCGGCATCAATACTGACCGTCTCCCTGAGGAGAAAAAGCGCGGTATGACCATTGTGCCGGGCTTTGTGCCGCTGATGCTGCCCAATGGCCTGCGCCTGGGGCTGATCGATGTCCCCGGGCATGAGAAATTCGTTAAAAATATGCTGGCCGGTGTGGCTGGTATCGATATGGTAATGCTGATTATTGCCGCTGATGAGGGCGTAATGCCGCAGACCATTGAGCATTTGCATATCCTCCATCTGTTAGGCATCGATAAGGGCGTGGCGGTTATCACCAAGGCTGATCTGGTAGATGAGGAATGGCTGGAGATGATCGAGGAACAGGTAGCCGAGACTTTGGCCCCCACCACCCTCAAGGACGCGCCGATCATCGTTACCTCTGCCTATACCGGACAAGGGCTGGAAGAACTCAAGCAATGTTTGATGGATATCGCCGAGCAGGTGCAGCGCAAACCGATTTCCGGCCATGCGCGGCTGCCGATCGACCGCGTCTTCAGCAAGACCGGCTTTGGTACAGTAATCACCGGCACCTTGTGGAGCGGTACTTTAAGCGAAGGACAGCGGGTAGAACTGTGGCCTGCCGGCCGTGAGGCGCGTATCCGCAGCATCCAGGTGCATAATGAAAAGGTAGAGCGTGCTTTGGCCGGACAGCGTACCGCGGTCAATCTCTCCGGCATCGATTCGCAGGATTCGCCCCGCGGCGGCTGGGTAGCTGAACCGGGGCTGCTGCGTGAGACCTTCCGCCTCGATATTTCGCTGCGGCTGTTGGATACGGCCAAACCCCTGGCTCAGCGGGCACGCTTGCGTGTGCATCATGGCACCTCCGAGGTGCTGGCGCGCGCTAATCTGCTCGACCGCGAAGAGCTAGCTCCTGGAGGTGAGTGCTTTTGCCAGCTGGAGCTGGAGAGTCCCCTGCCGCCTCTGGTGGGCGACCGGCTGATCTTCCGCTCTTATTCGCCGATGATCACTATCGGCGGCGGCACGGTGCTGGATATCGCTCCGCCGCGGCATAAGCGTTACCGCCCTGAGGTCATCGAGGCTTTAGAGGCGCGTACCAAAGGCAGCGGCAGCGACTTGTTGGCTGATCTGCTGCTCAAGGAGGCTAAGCCGTTCAATCTGTCCGCTGCTGCCAAATTGGCGCAAGCCCCCAGCGAGGAGACCGCAACGATGCTGGCTGAATTGACCGACCAGGGACGGCTGCTGGAGCTCAATATTGATGGCGAGCGGGTGTGGGTCGCCGCGGAAGCGATGGCCGACAAGCTTTATCTGCTGCGCGGACAGCTGGCGGAGTTCCATCAGCAGCATCCGCTGCGTAGCGGTTACCCGCTGGCAGAGCTGCGCAATCAGCTCTTCCCCGGCTTCAGCGTTAAACAGATGAACGCGCTGTTAGCCTATTGGCAGCAGCAGGGCGAGCTGGCAGTGCGCGGGGTAACAGTGGCGCTGCCGGAGCATCAGGCTCAGCCCACAGAGCAGCAGGCAGCTGTTCTGGCCAAAATCGAGACCGCTTATAGTCAGGAGCTATTTAGCCCGCCTTTGTGGAGTGAGGTGACAGCTTCCCTGGGGCTCAAGGAAGCTGAGGCCAGCGAATATTTGGGCTATCTGCTGGATCAGGGATGTCTGGTCAAAGGGGGAGACTATTACTTTGCCAGCGAGGCTCCGGCCGAGGCCTTACGCCGGATGCGTGCAGCCAATCAGGAGGAGGGCTTTGCCGCCGGCGATATCCGCGAGCTGTTGGGCACCACGCGCAAATATGCTTTGGCGCTGCTGGAATATACTGATGCGCATAAGCTGACCATTCGCGTTGGCGATAAACGCTTCTGCGGCGAGGCAGCGGATTAATCCTGCCAGCCCAGCGCCAGCTCCGAAGTTCCGGCGTCAACAATAGAATGACATCAATAATTGAATAAAGAAAATGCCCATAGCAGGCGTCCATCAGAGCTTACCGGGCGCCCGTGCTTCAATTAAACCCTATCTTTGTCGCAAGTTGTAACAAAAACAGCCGCTAATTGGTATATATAGTAGCTAAACAAAGATAAGGAGGGATAGGTCATGGCGAAATGGTGGCGGAAAATACTGTTGG
>CALYAP010000028.1 GCA_944393575.1 uncultured Clostridia bacterium | reverse complement strand
ACTAATGGGTAAAACACGTATCCGCATCGTTAAACGCGATGGCTGCGCTAAATGGAAAAAAGCGCTGATGTACCTAATCGCTATTATCGTAGCATTGGGCATAGGCGCTATCCTATTATCCAGCCTGGATGTCAATCCTTTCCAATATTATGAAAAGATGTTCACCATGGGAATGGTCGACAACCGCATCGCCTATAAGACAGTTGAAAACTATATCAAAGCTTTTGTACCACTACTTATTACTGCAGTGGCATTATCGCTTTCCTTCAAGATTCGCTTTTGGAATATCGGTGGTGAAGGTCAATTTATTGTAGGTGCAATTACTGCTGCAACCATTGCTTTTACCTGCGGAGGAAGTCTAGGCACTGGACTGACAATTGTGCTTATGCTATTAGCAGCAATGTTGGCGGCAGGTATCTATGGCGGTGTTATCGCCCTACTAAAGGTAAAATTCAAAACTAATGAAACATTACTAACGTTGATGTTTAACTATATTGCCCTTTATTTTCTCCTATATCTAGGAGAAACCAAGGCTCCGTGGAATTTTTTCCTCAACCCAGAATCAGAGCGGCCAATCTTTGGTTCTTTTTCGGAGCTTGTCTCCTTCCCTACGATTATGATTGGCAAGTTTTCGCTCAATCTAACCCTTATTTTTGCCATAATTCTTTGTATTATCATCTATATCTACCTTAAACGTACTAAACAAGGGTATGAAATATCAGTAGTAGGAGACAGTACCGGTACGGCTAAATATGCTGGAATGAAAGTTAGCAAGATCGTTCTGCGCACGGTATTCATTTCTGCCGCATTAATTGGCTTGGCTGGGGCTTTGAAAGTAGGTACCAGCGGTATTCTTTCTACGTCTATCACAGACAGCGTAGGATGGACAGGCATCATCGTGGCATGGCTAGCCAAACTTAATACCATAGGTATTTTTGTGGTCGCTGCCTTAATCTGTGTTTTGGATACTGGTAGCACTATTGCCAGCTCCACCTACTCTGCAATAGATGCTAATTTTGCTGATATTCTGCAAGGAATTATTCTCTTTAGCGTTCTGGTAGCAGATTTCTGTACCCGTTTTAAGATTGTTATTAGCAAAGAGGAGGATCAATAATGGATACACTAAACATTATCACCCTCTTTTTATATAATATTGTCGTTTACAATATTCCTCTACTCTATGGCACGGTCGGCGAAATTATCACCGAGAAATCAGGCAGCCTGAACCTCGGTGTCGAGGGTATCATGGCCGTAGGCGCTATTTTTGGTTACATTGTCGGCTGTTATGCCAACAGCCTCTTAGTAGGCATTCTTATTTCCTTTGCTGCAGCTGGTCTTTGTGGTCTGCTGTTCGCTTTCCTGACAGTATCTCTCCAAGCGAACCAAAATGTTACCGGTCTGACTATTACCACCTTTGGTTTAGGTGTTTATTTCTTTGTTGGTAATGGTCTCAAAAGCGTCAACTGGCCCGTAATGAGTGATTATAGCGCGATTCAGAGTGGTTTTGAAGCAATTGAAATCCCCTTGCTTTCTGATATTCCAATCATTGGTAAAGGTCTTTTCAGCCATAATATCTTGGTCTACCTAGGCATCATTATTGCTGTTCTTGCTTGGTGGTACCTTAGACATACCAAACAGGGGCTACGATTAAGAGCAGTTGGTGAAAATCCTGCAGCAGCAGACTCGGTGGGGATCAATATAACATTATATAAATATCTGCATATCATTATCGGTGCTGGCATCATGGGCATCGGCGGTTATTATATGGGACTCAATATGAGTGGTAGCTTCAGCAGCAACTGCTGGACCAACGGCTATGGATGGATCGCTATCGCCTTGGTCATCTTCGCTAACTGGAGTCCACTGAAAGCTATTGGCGGCACGTTTATCTTCGGCTTTTTCAATACCTTACGCGTTTCCAGAGGGTCCCTGGCTGTAGCATTTCCAGAGCTGTTAGGGTGGCTGAATAATGTTCCGGCTAAGTTATTCCAGGCTCTGCCATTTATTATTACCGCTATCGTGTTGATCGTTGACTCAGTGAAGAAGAAAAAGAATAGCAATGAGCCAGCCGCCATAGGACTAAACTATTATCGTGAAGACCGATGACTGCACTTATTGATTGATATTGAGAAATTCTATGAGATAATAAAAAGAGGTATTGACTAGTAGTCAATACCTCTTTCATATTACAACAATAAGTATCATCAAGAGCATTTAGAATATCCACAGTTGCGGCAAACAACACACCCACCCTCATGCTCAAGCTTACTTCCGCACTCAGGGCAGTACTTATCGTGTTGCCCGCGTCCGGTAGGAATAGCGCTAATCTTAGCAATCGGGCTTAAGGCATCACCATGCGCCTGAGCCTTAAGCACTTTTTCTAAAACTCTGGCGATCGCATCCGGACAAGAGGTAACACCTAGTCCTGGTTGACGTATCGTACTGGGGCAGCGAATTCCCTTTAGCTGCTGAATGATCTCCTGCGGATCAATACCACTACGGATCCCTACTGAGACCAATCTAGCTGTCGCCTCGCTCTGACTGGGGCATCCACCGGACTTGCCAGTACTAGTAAAGACCTCACAAATACCTTTCTCATCATAATTAACGGTGATATAAAGATTACCACAGCCAATGCGGACTTTCTCAGTTACCCCAGTGGTTACATCAGGACGGGGACGCGGTAATAAATGACCATAAGAGAAATCAGCCTCATCTTGAATAGGATTCCCCTGGTCATCTTTAACTGCACCAATATTGAGCACCTGTTCAGCGCGGCTGCCATCACGATAAATAGTTATCCCCTTGCAGCCTAATTTATAGGCCAGCCAATAAACCTCTTCAACATCATCTTTAGTGGCGCTATTGGGGAAATTGACTGTTTTAGAGACTGCATTATCGGTATGTTCCTGGAAAGCAGCCTGCATCTTAACATGCCAGATCGGTGAAATATCATGTGCACAGACAAAAACCCGCTTGATATCTTCCGGTATGCCATCGACATGAGCTAAGCTTCCTTTTTCCACTATCTCATGCATCAAAGCTTCATTATAAAGGCCTGCTGCTTCCAAACGTTCTTGTAAAATATGATTAGTTTCAATCAAATGAGTATTATCCATCACATTACGGATGTAAGCATAGGCAAATACCGGCTCCACGCCTGAGGAGACATTGGCAATAATGGACAGCGTTCCGGTCGGAGCAATAGTAGTTACGG
>CALYAP010000027.1 GCA_944393575.1 uncultured Clostridia bacterium | reverse complement strand
CCACCGCTATGGCAGCAGATGAGCAGTATGTCCCCTATAACGACATCGCTGATCAGGACGTAGAGATTCAGACTGCGATCGAGAGACTGACCATCCTGGGCGCTCTCACTGGTTATGACACTGAAGGAACTAAATTTGCTCCTGCCCAGCTGATCACCCGTGAAGAATTTGCTACCATCGGCGTACGTATCGCCGGCTTGGAAGATCAGGTAGCTTTGTATGCTTCCATGGCTTCTGCTTTCACCGATGTTGAAGAAGGCCGTTGGAGCGAAGGTTACATCAATGCAGCTAATGCTAACGGCATCATGATCGGCCGTGGCAATGGCGTATTTGACCCGAAAGCTAATGTTACCATGCAGGAAGTCACCACTGTACTGCTGCGTGCAGTAGGTTATGACGACAGACTGCCTGGCGCTTGGCCTTCTGACTACAACACCAAAGCTGTCAATATTGGCTTGACCGAATATGTTGACTACATTGGTCCTAAAGCTGCTACCCGTGCTGAAGTTGCTTCTATGGCCAACGAAGCTCTCGACCTCTGGATGGTTCAGTATGTTGATGACACCACTGGTCTTGCTCCAATCTTGGGCGACGTCGATAAAGATGGTTACATGTACATCACTGACATGACCAATGAATTCGACCTAGAAGGCGACCGCATCAATTTGTTAGCTAAAACCTTTGATGCATATGTTATCGCTGATGCTATCTTCGATGATAACATGACTGGTTATTCTGAAGCTTACGCTTGGGGTTTTGAAGATTTCGCTGATTGGGAACTCGAAGCTTATTACGGTGATTACACCGATAATAACCCAGTTACCAATGAATTCACCCGTTCTTTCGCTACCCTGTATGGCATTTCTAAAGGCCAGGATGTTACCGATCTCGGCCTGCAGGTTGCTGATCTGACCGTCAATGCTGACGATGAGATCATGTATGTTGACATCACCTCTGATATCGTCCGCACTGCTGACGCTACCGCTGATCAGGAAGATGATTGCGATGGCGTTATCTTCGGCAGAGGCGACATCGTTGAAGGCGACTACGGTGAAATCTGGTACGATGCTGCTGGCGATGCTTATGCAGCCAAAGATTATGCTCATTTCGTAGGTGCCCAATTCGGTATCGTAGACGATGTTGATGAAGACGGCGTTTACTTCAAAGATGTAATGGCTGATCTGCGTGTTGATAAAGAAGATATCGCTATCTACCTGGTAGGTGAAGGCTTCGTAGGCGCTGAAGACCTCGAAGAAGGCGATGTTGTTTATGCTACTAACGATATCGATGGCGCTGATAAATTAGCTATTGCTTACCGTCCAGTTACCGGTTCCCTCGATGATTACAATGACGATGTAATTGAGATCGACGACGTTGAATACGGCGTACTGGCTACCAGCCTCTACAGCGTTGACAACGGCAGCACCTTCCTCACTTATGATTGGCGCGATGTTGATGATTATGACTGGGGCGAAGTAGCTTGGGTTGAAGCTTATGCTTTCACCAATTTCGTATACTTCACCGATGATCTGGCTCACTTCGACACTGGCCTGATCGATAGCTATCAGTTCGGTTCCACTGCTGATAGACTCAATGGCGGTTCCCAGGCAACCATTACCGGCGTTAACGTAATCCTGCCTGGCGACGATGAAGCAACTCTCTTCCCGCTCGCTGATGAGATTCGCAAAGATGACGCAGCTCGTGCCAACCTGCAGGATGAAGGTTCTCTCTTCACCTTCCAGCTCAATGGCGATGGTGAGATCGTTGAAATGACTGATGGTCATACCTGGAATGATGACTGTGGCAACGAGTGTGACGTAGAGGATCTTGATGCAGCTGTCTATGCTGAATGGAACAGCAGAGGCGACTTGGTCATCGACGCTGCTAAAGCTGACATCGTTGACAACTACACCTTCGCTGATGATGCAGTTATCTATCTGGTAGAAACCGCTGGTTATCCAGAAGTTGATACCGGTGAGGCTCCACTCTATGCTATTGGCAGCGGCCAGAGCATTACTGTTGCTGAGTTAGAAGATATGGGTGCGTTCACCGCTTCTGGTATCCACATTGAGACCACTGCTGGCGATGTGATCAATACTCTGTATCTGATCGATGCAACACCTGTTGGCGATAAAGTCTGGAATATCGGTGTATTCACTGGTGAATTTGGCACCAGCAATATCCTTGGTTCTGACTATATGGTAATTGGCGGCACCAAGGTGCTCGTTGATGAAACTGCCTTCAACACCATCGCTGCTGATCCTGAGACCTTAGACGATACTACCGCTCTGGTAGCTTACTACACTGAGGGCGGCGAGATCGTTGACAGCAGTAAGGTTTACTTCATGGCCTCAACTGCTGAGGTAGACACTTTCACTGCTGCTGCTGCTGACTATGCTGCCTTCCAAGATGATCTCGGATATAGCCTCGCTTACGGTCAACTGACTAACTACGAAAAGACCTCCAACAAACAGCCAATGGTGATCGGTGGTAATACCTACTTCACTACTGACTTTGTTGCCGGTTATGATGAAGTAGCTGCTGATGCTGTGGATCTCAACGCTTTGAGAAACTGCGATGAAGTTGGCGATGATTATAATGCCAAGACCGTAATCGCTGTTGTAGACGGTGATGATTATCTCTTCTATCTCTACATCATCAAATAAGTTCTTCTCTAACTAGCTTCAAATTTCGTTGATTTTTTATCGCATATGACAAGCGGGCAGCTTCGGCTGCCTGCTTGTTTTTTATATGGCAGAGGCTGGGAAGATAGAATAATAAAAGAAAGTTAGTAAGATTTTGATGTGTTAGCAGGAGGCGGAAAAGCTGATGACCAAGCTATCAGAAAATGGGCATTTAGGACAGGGCTGTAGGAAAGGGTGCCAGAATTAAAAAGAAAAAAATTTTAAAAAGTGGCAGTTTTTTAGCTAAATAGGGTGTTATAATGCTAACATCGGAAGAGGAGCAAAGAGATGGAACCGTCTGGAAACAGGCGGCTTTTTGCTGGTCAAAAGGGGGGTGAGGCGTGGCAATGACAGCTAAAAAGCGGGGATGCGAGTCAGCTATAAATGCAGAAGGGCAGCAGCAAGTTAAGCTGCCAGCAGAGATGATAAGCAAGCAGCAAAACAAGCCAGCAGCAGAGACGCCGCTGGCTTTTATTGAAAACAATTTACAGATTCAGGATAAGGCGGGGCAGCTAGTGCCGCTGCATTTTAATCCGGCGCAGCTGCGCCTATACCGGGAGATCGAGAGGCAGCAGTCACTGGGCAAGCCGGTACGCATCATCATCCTCAAGGCTCGGCAGGTAGGCTTCTCGACCGCAGTGGCGGCGCTCTTTTATGAACGGTCGGCGCGGCACAGCAATACTAATTCGATGATCGTAGCGCATAAGGCCGAAGCCTCGGCCAATATTTTCAGCAAGGCCAAGCTCTTCTACGAGACCAGTCCCCCGGAATACCGGCCAATGAAAAGAGCCAGTAATGCCCGTGAGCTCTTGTTTGAAAATCCGTCTAATAAGCAGGCAGACCGAGATGCCGACCCAGGGCTGCGGAGCAGGATCCGCATTGAGACGGCTGGGGCTAAGGACGCAGGGCGCTCGGCGACGATCCATAATCTGCATCTATCTGAGCTGGCTTTCTGGCCGCATGCTGCAGAGACGATGCTCTCGCTGATGCAGGCAGTGCCGCATGATCCGCGAACGATGGTGATTATAGAATCGACCGCCAACGGAGTGGGCGGGGAGTTTCACCAGCAATGGCTGCGGGCGGTACGTGGAGAGAGCGAATTTGTGCCACTATTTTTTCCCTGGTGGGAGCATCAGGAGTATCGGCTGGAGGCTGTCCCCCTGGCTGGAGGAAAAGAGAGCAGTAGGACTAAAGAGGAGGAGGGTGGGAGGCAGACGGAGCATCTTGGCAGCAGGCGGAGGCAGCCGGAGGCTCAGCATAAGGAACGGGCAGGGGAGGGGCAGGAACAAGGCACGGATAACGCTGATGACCAGGAACAATGGGACGAAGAGGAACTGGCTTTACAGGAGGATTATGGTCTGGAGGCAGCGCAGCTGCGTTGGCGGAGATGGTGTATCTCGGCCAACTGCGGTGGTGACCCGGACCGCTTTACCCAGGAGTATCCGGCATCGGCAGATGAGGCTTTTTTGGCCAGCGGGCGGCCGGTTTTTGCCAGCAGGGCTTTGGCTAAGGCTTATGCTGCGGCTAAAGAACCAATGCTGCGTGGTGAATTGGAATGGGAGAGAGCTGACAGAGGAGAGCCTCAGGCCAGACTGCGTCAGGAGCGACGGGGAAGATTGGCAATTTATGAGCAGCCGAGTAGTCTGGGAGACTATTGGATCGGCGTTGACGCCTCATCGGGAGCAGCAGGCGGCGATTACTCTGCGATGGCTGTGGTGGAACGCAAAAGTCTGCTGCCGGTGGCTTTTTGGCAGGGGCGAATTGACCCGGATCTGTTGGGTGAGGAGGCGGTCAAGCTGGCCTGCTTTTATCACCAGGCAATGATCGCACCGGAGCTGAATAATCAGGGGATCGCTGTGGTCAATACTATCCGCCGGCTGCATTGGCCGCGGCTATACCGTAGGCGCAGCGTTAATCGGACCGAGGAGCTCTTATCATGTGAGTTTGGGTTTCAGACAACGCTGCGGACCAAGCCGCTGATTATCAACAATCTGGCCCGGTATATCCGCGAGGACGCTCTGCGCATTCCCGACCGGGAGACGATCGCCGAGTGCATCAGCTATATGCATGATGAGCATGGGAGCACCAATGCTCAGCCGGGGAGTCATGACGACCGGGTGATGGCTTTGGCGATAGCGCTGTGGACTGCGATGGAGACCAGGCGTGAGGGAAAGCCTTTTATCGAAGAGGATTGGCGCGAGCTATATAGCGTCAACGAGCATACCGGATATTAAGCAATGCGAGAAAAGACACGAGCGGATGTTTTTTGGGCTGAAGAAAGGAGTTAGCATGGAAGAGAGACAGACACAAATTATGGCAAGGATCGAGCAGGCGGAAAAGTGGCGTGATGCTAACTATGGCGCCTTGTGGCAAGACTGCTACCGCCGTTACCGGTCGCAGCCTTTGCCACGGAATGAGGGGAGCAATATTTTTGTCCCTCACACCTATATGCAATGCGAAGTGATCAAGGCACGGATCCGCGAGAACCTATTCAAAGAGCGGCCGTATATCTCAGTGCTGCCAGTGGAGCGGGGAGATATAGCTCATGCTGCTAATATGGAATTGCTGCTCGATTGGCAGATGAATGAGCGGATGGATTTGCCGCGGGTAATCGGCGAAGAGGCGGCCACCTCGCTGGTAGTTTATGGAACAGCAGTAGCATACAGCGGCTGGCAATTGAAAACACGCAAGGTCACTAATGCCGTACCAGTAGTCAAACCATTGCGTGACGAGCAGGGCGGTATACTCTATGATGATCTGGGCCAGGAGCTGACAATGGAGACCCTTGAAGCGGTGGAAACAGAGGAGGTAGTCTATGACGATCCGTTGGTAGTTAACATTGCTTTAGGAGATTTCTTTGTCGATGAGGAAGCGACCGATATCGAGGACGCCCGTTTCTGCGGGCATCGAGAGTATCAAACCAGGGAAGCCCTGGAGGCTTTGGAGGAGCAGGGTAAATATCGTATTGATTGGGATCAGTTGAGTGAAAACAGCCGTCAGGATGACAGCTATTTTGGCAAGGGAGAAGCTAAATCGCTCTATGAGGTGCATCATTATTGGGAGGATGAGCGGCATGTGGTCATCTTGGAGCGGGAACAGATCATCTGTGATGAGGCCAATCCCTTTTGGCATGGAATGAAGCCTTATGATAAGTGCTGTTATGTTCGACTGCCTGATGAGTTTTATGGTATGGGGATTCCGGAGGTTTTGGCTGGTTTGCAGGATGAGCTGAACACAGCGCGAAACCAGCGGGTTGATTATAACTCAATGGCCCTGCGAAGGATGTGGAAGCTGCGCCGCGGCTGCGGACTGACTGCACGCGATCTGGTCTGGCGGCAAAATGGCGTATTGCAGGTCGATAATATGGACGATATCATGGAGATCAATATCCAGGGGCTGCCGTCAGACGCCTTTGCTAACGAGGCAGCAATCAAGCAGGATATGCAGGATACTACAGGATGTCATGATATTTTGATGGGCCTTTCTTATGCCAATGAGACCGCAACTACCACCATGACCCGCGATAACAACGCCTCGCTGCGTTTTAAATCAGTGATTACCGGAGTAGTCAATGATCTGTTGGTACCGATCGCCCGTAAATGCGCTTCTATGGATCAGCAGTTTCTCAGTGAGACGAAGATGGTGCGTATCTTAGGAGAAGACAGTCAATATTCAAAACGCGGCGATATCCGTGGGGTAGGGCCATATGAGATCTGCGGAGAATTTGATCTCATTTTCTGCGGCAGCTCCGTAGAGCCAGCAGCCAGTAAACAGCTGAATAAAGAAAAGGCGTTACAGGCTTATTCCCTGGCCCTGGCCGATCCAGCTTATCAGGCGGATGAGCAGGCCAGAATGCGCTTGTTCCGCCGGGTGTTAGAGGCCTTGGAAATCAAAGATGCAGTCAGTCTTTTGCCGCAAAGCGCTCAGCCGGGCTTGATGAATGGGCAGCTCCAGCCACAGAGCATGGGGTTGGGTTTGGAATCTCCTGATGAGCTAATCCTGGAGGAGGAGGGCGTAACTGCTCAAGGGGGATTGCTATGATTGATACAGCGCAGGACAGGGAACAGGAGTTAGCGCTTGCAGAAGCCTATTTGATCTGCCGGAATAATATTTTCTGGCAGTTTTTTATTGCCGAAATCAAGCGCAAGGAGGAGTATTTCCGCCAGCGGCTCACCCAGGCAGCAGCCTGGGAGGAAGTATGCCGTCTGCAAGGGGGAATATCGGTCTGCCAACAGCTCGTTGCTTTGACAGAAAGTTTTGGGGAGGAGAGAGAACATGGATTTTAGCCAGCTAAAGGAAGCCTTCGAGATTCATACCGGCATTACTGATGAAGCTGATGCAGCAGAATTGGCATTATGGTTCAATGAAGCGCAGCTTGATTTGGCCTGGGAATTATCTCCGGTCAAGAAGCAAAGTATTGACGTAACAGCAGGAACTGCTTTTAACCCGCCGGCAGGGTGGCTATGCGTGATCGGGGCGGATAAGGACTACCATATTACGCCTGACGGCAAAATTATTTTTGAGGAAGAAGGACCGGCAGAGCTGTATTACCGGGAGATACCGGTCAGTTTTAGCGGTACTGATGAGGAAGAAGAGAGTACTCTGCATCAATCGCTGCACTATTTATTGCCCATTTTTGCCGCGGCGCGTTATTGGGAAAAGGAATCAGAGGGCGACAGTGATGAGAGCAGACAGGCCAGTAAATGGCTCAGTTATTATTATCAGGGTAAAAGCCTGGCTAAGTCACGCTTGTTTGGTATTAATGATCCAGTAGACTGCTGGAAGATAAGGGGGTGAAACTATGGGTATATTTCGGAGAAACCAGATCGACCTGAGCGATGAAGGCCTGGCTCTCGCGGCGGAAGACAGTAATGTAATCAAAGAGGCCGCGGCGGACGAGGGGCAGACCAACATCAGGGACCATAGCTCGGCAGTAAATAGTCTAGCCGCAGCAGGAGGACTCAGCACAGAAGATGATCTGCCAGCCCAGGAGACCGGGCAGGAGCTAGAAGAACAGCAGCCAGCCCTTTCCGCAGAGCAAAAGGCCGAAAGGGAGGCGCTGTGGCAGGAAGCAGCAGCATCAGTAGCTGCTAGTTGGCCCCAGGCAATGGGGCAGGGGCAGCAGTTGATTGCTAAGATGGTAGAGATCAGCCAGCGTTATGGAGATGCCCAATTATGGCAGCGGGTTCCGGCAGGGATCATGCGGGAAGCAGCGATCGAGCTTTATGGCATGCCGCTCAGCCGGGATAATGAGTATGCACGGATAGCAGCTCAATCTGCCAGGGAAGCAGCGCTGGAAGAGATGAACCGACGCAATCAAGCTAAAGCCGGCTTGGAAAAACGCCGTGGCCGGCAAACCCATCCACCGGCTCTGACTGAGGAGGAAAAGATTATTGAGCAGATCTCTCAGGCCAGGGGTGGTAGTATTTTTTAACAAGCATAAAACAAGGAGGAAGAGTAGATGACAAATATCACTGGAGTACGCACTACTAATAATATCCTGCAAAACAGGAGAGTAGTGGATATGGCTAAGCAGATAGCTTTGCTGGACCCTAACGAGGGGCCGTTGTTGAGCTTTCTTAAACTGGCCAAAAATAATAGCCGCTGTGTTTATAATCCTAAATTTGAGTGGCTGGAAGATGACCTAATGGAAACTTGGAGCAGTGTTACTGAGGAGCATACCGCAGCAGCTACCACTATTAAGACTGCTGATGGAAGTATTTTCCGCGTTGGTGACATTGTCAAGGTGCCTGAGACCGGTGAATGTATGCTGGTAAGCGCTATTGATGAAAATAATCTCACTGTTACCCGTGGTTACGGATCTACAACAGCCGCGGTGATCGAAGATAATGCGGAGCTGCTGATCATTGGCGCAGCGATGCCGGAAAACAGCAATGGGCGTGAAGTAAAATCAACAGTGGAAAGCAATGGCTATAATTATACGCAAATTTTCCGTACCCCAATCGCCCTTTCTGGTACTGAGGCTGCTAGCAAGCTGCATGGTGGCCGTGACCGTGCTTACCAGCGGAGAAAAGCCTCTTTGGAGCATAAGCGTGATATTGCCCGGGCGCTCTATTTTGGGCAGCGCAAAGAGGATGTGAGCGGGGCTTCTCCACGCCGTACCATGGGCGGATTGATCGAATTTTTGAGCGGAACTGATACCACCATCACCTTTAACAGCTCCACAAAACCGCTGACTTACCGCAATTTTGACAGCGAGGTTGCTGCAGCAGCCTTTCGCTATGGCAGCAAAGAAAAGCTGTTGATTGCCGGCCCATTTTTGGCGTCAGCTATCAATAGCTGGAGTGAAAGCAGATTGGTCTCAGATATCGCTGAGGACGCTACTTATGGTATTAGGGTCAAAAACCTCATTACTACCTATGGCGATCTGAAGGTTATCTATGATCCGCTGCTGGAGGGTAGCTATAAGGGTTATGGCTTTGTGCTTGATCCGGAGAATATCCGCTATGCCTATTTAGATGGACGTGATACCAAGCTTTATACTGATATTCAGGATAACGATGTTGATGGCGTAATCGACGAATATCTGACTGAATGTTCGCTGGAATTGCGTTTGCCTAAAACTCATATGATGATCACCGGTTGCTATATCCCCACTGCATAGCCTTTTGGCATAGAGATCAGGGGAGAGGTTTTCAACAGACCTCTCCCCGGAAAGGCGAGGAGGTAGATATGGCTAAATTTTTACGCATTTACCGGGATTTTTCGGGAGGCTTATCTGAGTCGGCTAATGACAATATCAAGGACAATCAGTTGGTAGAAGCCAGAAATATTATGCCGGGAGATGGGTATGGCATCACTCGCGCTTACGGCACAACTATTGCTTATCCTAAAATTTCGGTCAGTCAGCCGCAGATGAATAAAGTGGTACGCCTTTTTGAAGGTAAGCTGTATAATGGTGGTACAAGTTTATTGGCCTTTTATAGCGTACCCGATGGCTTAGAGACAATGGTGAAGTATATACCTTCACTTGATGATTGGCTTGAGATACTTGATGATATGCCTGCTGTTATAGATTGTTTTTTTCATGCAGGTTATTTTTATTGGCTTAATGGTGAAAAGATGCGCAGCTATGATGGCATTTTTTCGGAGGATGTCTCTTTAAAACCTATTACGGGATCGACGTCGACTGAAGAGGAACGTGCTCTGTGGGAAAAGGTCAAAAAAGCAATTGCAGTGGAACAGCGTGGGCAGAGGTGGTTTTATGCTACTGCAGATAATGAAGTTATTTTTTCTGAGGTAGGGTATCCCAATAAATTTAACCCTACCAATATTATCAACATCAATAGTAAGGATGGGGATACGATCACCGCCCTGCATGAATTCAATGAAGGATTATTGATCTTCAAGAAGCATAGTGTGTACTATTTAGCTGGCTGGGATTTTGCTAGCGGCAGCGATATCCGCCTTTATAATCTCAATACCAGCTCCGGTACTGCTTTTCCCCGCTCAGTCTGCACAGCTGATAATGGTGTTATTTATCTGGGCAACAATGGTGTTTACCGCATCACTTTATCCAGTCAGACTTTGGCAGTAGTCTCGGAAAATATTTCTGAGGGCAAGATCTCTGGGCGTCTTTATAATGAAGGGACGATTCTTGATGCTCATGCTGTGGTTTGGGATAATGCCTACTATCTTTCTATAGAAAAAGAGATCCCGCAGACTACGGAAAGCGGCAGTACTTA
Source organism: uncultured Clostridia bacterium (assembly GCA_944393575.1). Lineage (GTDB taxonomy): Bacteria > Bacillota > Dehalobacteriia > UBA4068 > UBA4068 > HGM13862. Next base: position 3,386 of record CALYAP010000027.1, on the reverse strand, counting down.
TAATACCACTGTGCAGTATGAATATCGCTATCTTTTCCAGGAAAAAGCCTTTTTTGGCGAATTCACCCAAGGAGCGTCCTGTTATGCCGTTGGCTTAGGTGGCGAGAACGCTCTTTTTCTCGGCTGCGCTAATGGTTATATTCTGCGCTATGATAAGGACAGCCACAATTATATCGATCCACTGACTGGTAACAACGTAGCTATTGATGCTGTGGCTAGGACTAAGTGCTATGATATCGCCGGTTCGATGGCTCAGGAGGTACGGCTGCAGCGGCTGGAGATAGCAGCGCGCCAGTTTGACGGCGAGAGCTCTAACTTTAATATCCAGGTGCAAGCTGATTATGACGCTCTAGCTTGGGATGCGGAATTAGAATGGAACGCTCAAACTGATGAGAGCTTAGTTTATGGCGAAGGACTGCTTGGCGTAGGTGTATGGGGCTGGCAGGATACAGTTACTAAGGAGATGGTAGTCCGAAGACGTTGTAAGCGGTTGCAATTCATTATCACTGGCAGCACTGCCGGAGAGCCGTTATTGATCTATGGTTTTGCTGTTTTGTACCGCAAAAAGAGGGTTAAAGGCAGTCGTAGAGGGGTTACCGCCGCTGTTGCCACCAGCCCTGATTCAGGACAAGGAGGTGGATAAGTAGATGAGCAATGTTGTTTTACCCTATACACTTAAGGATGGGCAGATCGCTTATGCCACAAAAGTGATGGCTAACTTCAATGCCATACTCAATAAGTTGAACGGAGTAACTATACCAGGTTTACCTGACTGTGATATGGAAGAAGCGCTGCAGCAGCTGAAGTATCTTATTGATGCGGAATATTCCGCTGATGCGAAGGTTGTGGAAAGCTTTACTTATAATGGCTTGAACAATACTCTGGAATTGCAATTAGCCGATGGAGCGTTATTTACGGTTGACGCCGCACCATTTTTTAATGATTATGCCGGGCAGGAAAGTGGCAGCGTCAATATCACTGTTGATGGGCAGCGCAAGATTTCTGCTGAGATCAAGGCAGGAGCTATCACTTATCAGATGTTGGCAGACGCCTTGAAGGAACTGTTGACAGAAAAGGTGACCGCAGCTGAGAGCGGAAATGCATCGCAGATTGTCTTTGCCGATGGGCAGACCATGCAAGAGAAACTTGATGCTGGTGAGCTCAACGGTAGTGATGGTGTGGCGTTGGCGTTTGACAGTTACTATACGTTTCGTGTAGGTGATAACGGACATCTTTATGTGGGAGTAGCAGAAGGCACTCAACAGCCGGCCTTATCGATCGATGAAAATGGCCGGCTGATCTATAGTGTCGCAGAATAGATTAAATAATAAGGGCAGGCCCCGGAGAATAAACAATGCGGGGCCGGCAAAGGAGGTTTTTATGGTACAGGAATATGATCTAGGTAATGTCCGCGGTGCGCAGGGGCCTCCCGGACCGGCTGGCCCCCAGGGGCCTGCTGGAGCGGTTGGTCCGACCCCTCATATTACCGTAGGGAATACCTTATCGCTGCCAGCCGGCAGTGCAGCAACCGTCAGCCGCCGAGAGGGGAGTCCGGACAGCGCCCCGATTTTTGATTTTGGCATCCCTGCCAGTGGCGGGGATATGGATGCTGCTACCTATGATCCCAATAATCGTCACCAGGATATTTTTACTTATGTGGACATCAGTTCCGGCAAGCGGCCGGCTACGGTAGTTGTCGCTGCTGCTGATAGTAAAGATAAGCAACGGGCAGATTATAAATGTAGCGGCAGCGGAGATCAATTGGTATTGAAAACAGCGATTAATTCGTTGCCAGCCAATGGCGGCAAGGTGGTTTTGCTGGATGGTACATATTATTTGGATACTAACAGTATTACTGCTGAGGGCAATGACTATCGGCTGCTGCATATCGTTATCCCTAACGTGACTATTGAGGGTATGGGAAGTTCAACAGTACTAAAGCTGGATGATGGAGTAAGCTCAACCGGCAATAGCTATTATTGTTTTTGGGTCAGTGCCGCTGGTTTTCGCTTGCGTAATCTGACTATTGATGGCAATGAGGATAACAATAGTTCTGGTGAAGTGGAAGGGGTACATATCCCTTTTCAGGGGGAATGGAGCTCGGTTAGTGGCTGCATGATTCGTAACTGCTCTTATTGTGGAATTAATATTCAGGCTGATGGTAGCTCTCTTTGCGATAATATTATCAGTAATTGCGGTGATGGACTGCGTTTGGAGGGAGCGGTTGATGATATCCATGATAATCAGCTGACTGATAACAGCGGCTATGCTATTTATGCTAACGGTGGATCCCACCGTATTCATGATAATTATTTGTGTGATAACGGAGCAGCAGGGATCTACTGTCAGGCCACCAGTAATGATCTGATCTATAATAACTATCTGGTCGGCCAGCCGGTGGGTATTTCGCTTACTAATGCCAGCTATTGTAATATCCGGAATAATTTTATCCGCCGCCAGTTGAGCAGTGATAGCTATGGCAGTAATGAGTATTCGCTCTACCTGAATGGGTGCAGTTCACTGTTTGTCCTGGGCAATCGCATCCCGGGCAAGGCGCTTAATACTACCAGCTGTAGCAATATCACCAAGTATTTTTCCGGTACAGACTGGAATATCAATGGCTAGCGGCAGAGCAGACTGAGGAAGGAGAGTATTATGGGAGGACTGGAATTCAGCGGCGATATCGTTATTTATTTAATTGGCCTAGCTGCTACCTGGGGTGCGGCCATATGGCGCATCACTGCCCTGGAGAAAAAGATGGACAAGCATAATTGTCTCATCGAGCGAATGGCCGTTGCAGAAAGAGATATCAAATCTGCTCACCGCCGCCTCGACGAGCTGCAGGCGCCTAAAAACTAGGAGGGAGCAAGATGATTAAGGCCTTAATACAACTATTAAAGGTGAAATCATTGATCACGATCATGGTCTCAGCAGGAATGCTCTATGGCTTTTTGGCAGGAAGTATCAGCTCAGAGCAATTTATGCAGATTTCAGTGATGGTTTTCACTTTTTATTTTGCTAAACAGGCGATGGAATAATTATAGATAAACAGAACAAGAGGAAGATCAAGATAGACCAGAAAGGAGGTCTTCAATGGGGCAAAGGCAACAGATGTTAGAAGCAGCACTGTCTCAGCTGGGCTATACGGAAGGGAGTAATAATGATACCAAATATGGCCGTTGGTATGGGCTGAATAATCAACCCTGGTGTATGATGTTTGTCAGCTGGTGTGCCGCACAAGCGGGTATCAATGAGAGCATTATTCCCCGGCAATCATATTGCCCTGCCGCAGTAGAATGGTTCAAAAAAAGAGGGCAGTTTGCCGACAGAGGTGTCTCACCTCAACCGGGGGATATCATCTTTTTTGATGAAAACCGTAATGGTGT